>NZ_JARESV010000047.1:0-64412 GCF_046026985.1 Paraburkholderia sp. RL18-101-BIB-B | reverse complement strand
GTCGGGGTTGCTGATGTAGCTTGCGCCGAACGCGACGAGGTCGGTGATGTTATCGGCAATCATTTGTTCAGCACGTGCACGCGTCATCCCTCCGGCCAGAATCAGCGCAGTCTGTTGCAAAAGCGGCTTCATCTGCCGCAGAAGTTTATAAAAACCAGATTCCGCTTCAGGCTCCAAGGCGCTGTCTAAACGAGAGTACCCTGACTGATTCATAACATGTACATAGGCGAGCCCTCGCTTTCCGATTTCTCGACAGAGCTCGATGTATGTACTTTCAATCTCGGGGTAATGAGGCATATCGAAGAGTTTCCCATAGGGCGAAATACGGATGCCCACACGCTCAGCACCGATGCGTGACGTTACAGCATCGATAACTTCAAGGGTGAACCGTAGCCGATTGGCCAGAGTGGTGCCGGAGTAGCAATCGGTACGGTCATTGACAAGCGGATTCATGAATTGCTCGAACAGATATCCGTTTGCGCCGTGAATCTCAATGCCGTCAAAGCCAGCATGGATTGCGTTATCCGCGGCTTGAGCGAAGTCCTCTACGATACGCGCAATTTCTTTTGTTGCGAGAGGACGTGGCGGTGGTGTGTCGACGGGGCTTGGCTTTCCGCTCTCGTCATATCCGAAGGCCTTTGCAGTTGTAGCTTGTTTCGAAGTTGCACTCACAGGCAGCCTTCCGCCTTCTTGAATCGACGGATGAGAAACGCGGCCGACATGCCAGAGTTGGGCAAAGATTCGACCACCGACGGAGTGAACCGAGTTTGTGGTCAGGCGCCAGCCGGCGATTTGCTCGGCCGTAAAAATACCCGGATTGAACAGATATCCTTGGCCCTCACGGGATATTGACGTGCCCTCGCTGACAATCAGGCCTGCGGTAGCTCGTTGCGTGTAATAGAGCGCTGTATGCTCGTCTGCGATGTCGCGTAAGGCGCGTGCGCGGGTCAGGGGCGCCATGACGATGCGGTTCTTGAGAACTATGCCGGACAGGTTGAATGCGTCGAAGATGTCTTTCATAGCGAGATGGCAATTTTCCGTTAGTGCTGTGACGCCGTGCGTCGGGCATTGAATCCGCATGTGCGAGCGGGCCGATGCGCAAAGCATTAGGCGTTTTTGCGTGGGTTGGTCGTTGGTGAGTGCGCCTTGGTGGGCGTTACGGCGTCGGTACTGTCTTGGTTTCTCGAATTCGCGCGAATTACCAGGATTCCTTCACGAGTGGAGACTTAACCCAACCCTCCGTCCAGGGTGCCGACTGCTCGATGATTCCGGTGACTTCCTCAAATAGCCATTTGCCGTCAATTTTCACGAACTTGTCGGCGTATTTTCCGGATAGGACTACGGCCTCTTCTTTGGGAGATTCCTCAGATGACTTCATCGTTAGAAGGCATTGCAAATAGAAACTGGCGTCCGCGTGGAGACCATCGGCGCTGATGTCGATTATGGGCGAGAAGATATTGTGCTGCGCCCAACTGATGCCTTTGCTTAAATTCCTGCAGTGCTGTTTGATGCCGGTATGACCCCTTGCGTCGCCTCCAACCCCTTTAATGGACCAAAGGCCGTTTTCAACAAAGAGAGTTGCAAGCCTGTCGCCGTCGAACTGGCGGTCGAGATTGCGTGCGTACTCAGCCTTTAATTGCTTGATGGCCTCGGTGTCTTCAAGTCTGGTGATGCGTTGTTCTACGGTTAATAAATGGTAGTTCATGATGCTCCTAAACAAAGGCGTTGGGGTCGGCACGTTCGAGTCGACTCGTATCAGGCGAGTCACGTGGTCACAGTCATCGGGGCGTCGGCAATCAATGGTCTTGCAAGCTGGCGCTCAAAAATGACGTACGGTCAAACGAGCCAGTTCGTGTTCCGTTGGAATCGTTTTTTGTTCAGTGAGACGGAAAGTGCGGTAGTACGTCTGCAGCCAGTTCGTCCATGAGTTCCGAGTACGGTCGCCGACTGACTTTCGGGTTGAGCGCTACGTGATTGACCCCCGCATTCTGTGCGTTATGAAGAAAGCTAGCCAAGCTTTTGCTTCCAGAGCGGAAGCCTCCTCGTGTTCGAATTAGCGGCTCATTCGGGTCTTCGACCAGGTCAAGGAAGCCACCAATGCCAAGCGGTTTGAATTGCTCAGCGCCGCACGACTCACTGACTAGCGTGTGCCACTGCGTTGCAAAAGCTGGTAGCTGGTGCGTAACAGGGGAGGAGCCGATGAAGCCGTCCATGTTCTTTGCAATCCAGGCGAGGCTCTGCTGTGCGTGCCCGACCGCGATGGCTGGTGTTCTTTCGTAAGCGGGCTTCGGAACGAGGTCGAGCGTCCCCCATGCGCTTCCGAAACGAGGCGACGCGAAATGCGGAAAGCTTTCTTCGATGACAGTTTTGTAGACGCTGAAGGCGTCGCGGAATCGGTCGCCTCGCGTTTCGAAATCGATTCCAAACAGCGGATACTCAGAGGGACGGTCGCCGGACGACATCCCGATTACCATTCGGCCACGCGAGAGCTGGTCGAGCGACGCGACCTGCTTCGCCAAGATGAGCGGCTCTCGCATTGGCAACACAATGCCCGCCGTGCCGAGCGCTATCCGACTCGTGTACGCGGCCAGATATGCGATGTAGACCATTGGGTCGAAGACTTGTCCAACGTCGCCGTAGCTCGGGTCGTAAAAAGGAACGTCGCGCATCCACAACGCCGCGAAACCCAAGTTGTCTGCCTTCTGCGCCATCTCTACATGGTCCTGCATCGTGGGCGCGGGGCTGTCTGGATGCGTCTCCAGCGGCAGAATCAGGCCTACCGTCAGCTTGCCCTGCGCGAAGAGGCGCGCGTAAGCGGGCTGCCGCGCCAAGGCGAAATGGTCGTGTACTGGATTTTGAACGCGTGACTCCATCGAAACCTCCGTAGATGGTGAAATTGTAATTTCATCCACGGAGGCGAAAAACCACGTAAAATTCCAATGACTTAATCCTTGGATTCCAATATAGTGGCCGGCGACAGATTCTCGGGCATGAATGAGTTCGTTCTATCGGCGCAGGAGGGCAGCTTTACGGCGGCCGGCCTGCGACTTGGACTGACGAGCAGCGCTGTCGGAAAGGCCGTGACGCGCCTTGAAGAGCGCCTTGGCACTAAGCTGGTCCATCGCACGACGCGACGCCTGACGCTGACGAACGAAGGAGAGGCATATCTGTCAAGTTGCCTTCGTGTACTCAATGAACTCGAAGAGACGGAGAGCTACCTTACGACCGGGCGGAGCGAGCCGGTTGGGCGGGTACGAGTGGAGTTGCCGGCGACGTTCGGGCGTAGGCACGTGCTGCCATCTCTGCTAGAGCTATCCACCCGACATCCACGCCTTGACCTATCGGCGAATTTCAGTGAGCGACTAGCTGACCTGATTGCCGAGGGCATTGACGTTGCAGTTCGAATCGGCGTGCTGAAAGACGATTTGGATATTGCTGCACGTAGACTGGGCGAACAGCGACTGGTGATTTGCGCGTCACGAGCCTATCTGAAGCGCAATGGAATACCAAAAACGAAAGATGACTTGCTTGTCCATGACTGCATTGGTGGATTACGCAGAACCCAGCGGGCAGTTTGGCTTTTAAGAAACGAGCAAGGAGTATCCGAGCCGGTGGATGTGAAGGTGAGACATGAGTTGGGTGATGGCGAAGCCATGTTAAACACCGCCCTTGCTGGATGCGGGCTGGCGCAGCTGCCAACGTGGCTTGTGGGCGAACACTTACGCAGCGGGGCATTAGTGCAGGTCCTTGATGAGTGGACCCGCGGCGAGATGCCAATACACGTCATCTGGCCACGGACGAAATATATTCAGCCGCGCGTGCGGGTTGTTATTGACGAACTCGTACGCTTGTCGAGTGAAGGGGACTCTGGTTTCAAAGCTTAGCGGAAGCGACCCAGATTGCCCCATCGAACCAATCATCGACTCGCGAATGCATCGCTTTTTCCAGCGGACTGCTTGTTTCAAATCGCTGTTATGTAATTCGAGAGTCGCGATGCACATGGTCAGCGAGGGAGTAGGAAGCATCACTACCACGTTGATGCTGGCGCTGACAAAGCGCTTGACGATTGCAACTTAGGCCATCGTCACGATTAGCGTCGGTGTCGCTGCAACGCAGGCCAGACAGGACAGCGACCCTGCGATGCTCGTCGGAGCCGCCGACCGCGCGCTGTATGCCGCCAAACAGCAAGGCAGGAATTGCATATGCGTCGCAGGCGTCGATGAGCAGGAGCCGACAGAGTCTGTATTGCGCGTCAAGCGAGGCTAATCGTCGTCGACCGCGAACGGCACAGCGGTCACCACCTCCCCATTCACCTCTACGGCCCCTCAGTGTGGGGTTGAAGCGTGATGGTGAGCGTCGCACTGACTGATTTTTGTTGCGTCGCCCCAGGCCGTCGCTGTCCCGTTCAACACGATGTATCCGCCCAGCGTGCCAATGGTTTTTTAACGCAATTGCAGGTCGTAGCCTGGCGTCGATAGCGAGGCGTTGAATGCATATAGTTCGAATCCCGTCGTCGACAGGCTAATGCTGTTTGCAGTGTACGAGAAGTTATCAATGCAGCGTGTCTGCTTGGGGCCGTCGTTGTTATAAATTGGGACGACCCTCGGGGGCTTCCCGCCGACACGATAACCGATAGTGCTTCAGGCAGCCGGCGACCGGGAGCACCTACAGGTCTACTTGATGAGCCGATGCACAGCGCAGAAATCGCTCAGCTACCGAAGAAGATATTGCATTGCGGGTCCAACCTGCATTTCTCTGCGGCGCGCCTGCCGCTTTGTGTGTTTGTGGCGGGCACTCCACCATACGACTGCGAGTTCATGTCAGAGGACGCGGCCGGCGTAGCGGGGTTCTGTTGCTGCTGCTGGGCTTGCGGCGCCGGCATCGTGTCCTGGGCGTTTGCGAGCCCCGGCGTGACCAGCAATCCGCCAGCAGCAAGCACGACCATCAACTGTGATTTCATGATTCACTCCTTGTAACCACCTTCTGTATTCCTTAGGGTTTTCGCTATTCGCGCACCCTTCCACCGGATTCACGCCCCTGGGAGGGCGACGAATACGGTCAGGTGCGGGCACTATTGGGTAGCTGATGCTGATGCGCAGTGCGCCGAGCCGAGGTACGGAGCGCAGTTCATCGGGGCGCGAAATCGCGATATCGACGGGACTTGTGAACTCGCCGACGCATCTCGCCCCTGCAGGTTTGTTATAGGGGGTGGGGCTGACAAACCGCCTGCTGCACAAGATGTAATGCGAAAATACCTTGCACTGCCCCGGCCCGCACGGCGGCGGATAACCGAGCCGGAACCGATATGTAACTGGTTACCGGCTACCTGCGGCCGAAAGGTGTCGCGCTGGCTGCCAAGCAGGAAGGCGCTCAAATCATCAGGTCCTTCGTGGAAGCGATAAGGCGAGACGAGTCGATGTTAGACGAGCCATACAAGATTGCTCATGGCGATGGTGCGCTTCTTTTGGTGACTAATGCGTCAAAGGCTTCTCGCGCGTCTTTTAGCTCCTGCATCGCCGTGGCAAACCGTGCCAGCTCAAGAGTCGAGGGCTGTTCATCGGGTGCCTGAGCGTAGTGCGCTTCCAGGCGCTCGAGGGCCGATGCTTCCGCCGATACTGCCTTTTCTTTCATTGTCGTTTCCCGGAACAAACACATCCTGTTTCCCCATGCCTCGACCGGCTAGCGTTGATTACGCCATCAACGTAGCGGTCCTTGAGCGACAAACGTGAATGGCGATTCTACGACTGGAATGCGCCGTGCAAAGCATCGACTTGGATGCATCACAAGTCATAGCGCCTGCGAAACTATCTCGTCTAGTTGGGGACGTTGCGTGCGTCGACCCTTGAAGTCAGTTTTGCTATTTGAACCTTCCGCCAATGCTTCTCAAGACCTAGCCTGCTCGGCATGTTGCTGATGAAGCCATACCGGTCTTGAGGAAATTCACATGAACACGTTGGTAATCGAAGGGGTCAACGTTTTCGACCCCGTAACGAAGAAACGCCGGACGAACGTCAATGTCTGCATCGCCGACGGAAAGATCGCGGCAATAGGAGAGATACCGTCGTCGTTTGTCGATGCCCGCAGAATGAGCCTTCCAGGGCGCACCGTCCTGCCGGGTTTCATCGATCTGCATGTCCACGTCGTCGCGTCGAATGCGAATCTGGGCGCCAACGCCATGATGCCAAACTTCCTGGCTGCGCTTAAGACGTTGCCTATCCTGCGCGGCATGTTGAACCGCGGGTTCACCACCGTTCGAGATGCAGGCGGCGCTGACTTTGGCATGTGCGATGCGGTCAACAGCGGTGTGCTTTGGGGCCCGCGCATCCTGTCCTCAGGCAAGGCACTGTCGCAGACCGGCGGGCACGGCGACTTCCGTCAACGCAATGACAAGCTTGACGATGCCTGCGGGTGCCTGGGGCGCCAGGGAGCGATTGCCCGGGTGGTCGACGGTGTTGAGGCGATGCGTCTGGCAGTACGCGAAGAACTCCTGAAAGGGGCCTCACAGATCAAAATAATGGCATCGGGCGGTGTCGCTTCGCCCAACGACCCCATCACCAACACGCAGTATTCGGAAGATGAAATCCGTGCCGCGGTTCAGGAAGCGGAGGCTGCCGGCACTTACGTGATGGCGCACGCGTACACCGCTCGCGCCGTCCGGCGTGCCGTCGAATGCGGGGTGAAATGTATCGAGCACGGCAACCTCATCGACGAGGAGACTGCCCGTTTGCTGGCGGAGCGCGGCGTGGCGGTTGTGCCCACGATCGCTACTCTTGACCGTCTCGTTGAACAAGGTCCCGCGCTTGGCTTCCCCGCCGAGTCGCTCGCAAAGATTGAGGGAGCACGCTCCGTCGGCCGGCAGGCACTTGCGCTGATGGCGCGAGAAGGCGTGAAGGTCGGGTTCGGCTCGGACATGCTGGGCGAGCTGCACGCCTTCCAGTCCGACGAGTTTGCCGTGCGGGCAGAAATCGTCGGCAACGTCGAGGCCATCCGGTCGGCAACGTGCGTTGCCGCCGAAATCACGGGTGAAGCTGGCGTGCGGGGAACGGTCGCTGTCGGAGCCGTGGCTGACCTCATCGTGGTCGACGGTGATCCGATCGAGGACATTTCCCTTCTGCTGGGGCAGGGCGAACACATTCCCGTGGTCATCAAGGCTGGAGTGTGTATGAAGGAAGCCGGCCGACTGCTCGAACCAGTCGCAGAGTGAACGGCTGGCGCGCGGCATCGGTCGCGCGCACCGTCTGCACTGACTAGCACTCAATTGGCGCATGCCTTTCGCGCATGGCCGGACCCGCCCCTCCAAAGACAAACCCGAACATGACCTCTCTCAGCACTCGAAATTTCGACGCCAATGCAACAGCTGCACTGCTGGACTATCCCTCGCTGGTGCGCGTTCTTCGGGAGACCATCATTGAATATGGCGCAGGACACATCGCGAGTCCTGAGCGGAGCTAAAGCCGAGTGCGCCGACTCTGTTCAAGAGCGTTGGCTGCGCTGCGTGGGACCTGGCCGCGTGCCGCGTGGCACGTAAAGCGCTCGGTGCAAACGCCAGTCAAGTTGGCGCCGGCGCGTAAGCGGCGCCGATTTAAATCGCTTGCCCGTCCCGTACGCGTATAGAAGCAGGATACCCACCGATTTCACTGAAGCAAACATGAAAATCACACGCACTATCTCGACTGTTGAAGTCCACACCGGCGGTGAAGCATTTCGCATCGTTACTAGCGGTCTGCCGCGTCTTCCTGGCGATACCATCGTCAAGCGACGCGCGTGGCTGAAGGAGAACGCCGACGAAATTCGCAAGGCCCTGATGTTCGAGCCTCGCGGCCATGCAGATATGTACGGTGGTTACCTGACGGAACCGGTTAGCCCGAACGCGGATTTCGGCATCATCTTCCTGCACAACGAGGGTTACAGCGACCACTGCGGTCATGGTGTCATCGCGCTGTCGACAGCAGCGGTCGAACTGGGCTGGGTGCAACGTGAGGTACCAGTGACACGCATCGGTATCGATGCACCGTGTGGTTTCATCGAAGCGTTCGTTGAATGGGACGGCGAGCACGCAGGTAATGTCCGCTTCGTGAACGTGCCGTCGTTCATCTGGAAAAAGGACGTCACGGTTCAGACGCCGTCGTTCGGCCCGGTGACGGGCGACATCGCCTTCGGTGGCGCGTTCTATTTCTATACAGACGGCCAGCCACATGGTCTCGAAGTACGTGAGTCTTCTGTGGAAGAGCTCATCCGTTTCGGTGCAGAGGTCAAGACGGCCGCTAATGAGGCGTTTCCAGTCGAACACCCGGATATCCCTGAAATCAACCACATCTACGGGACGATCATTGCTAACGCACTGCGCCATGCGGGCTCCACGCAAGCCAACTGTTGCGTTTTCGCGGACCGCGAGGTTGACCGTTCGCCCACGGGTTCTGGAACCGGTGGACGTGTTGCGCAGCTCTATCTGCGTGGGGAACTAGGGAAAGACGATACGCTGGTGAACGAGTCCATTATCGGTACCGTTTTTAGAGGACGTGTCCTGAGCGAAACGACCGTGGGTGACTTCAAGGCCGTCATTCCGGAAGTCGAAGGCAACGCTTTCGTATGCGGCTTTGCCAACTGGATAGTGGATGAACGAGACCCGTTGACATACGGGTTCCTCGTTCGATAGACCGATTGCAGTAGTGGTACCAGGTTGGCGCGTGACGCTGAGCAATCGGCTTCTCGCGCCTTTTTTCTGTGCAACGCGAACCTGACCGCCACTGTGTTCCTGGGCGGTGACTCCGGCTCGACGAAGAAGCATTTTTCGTCCGTTGCCGCGCTGCTTTCATTCTTGTCCAGTGCCACAAGGTGCGCGCGCCTCTACACCAGCTTCCGGCTTCGGGGTCACAGACCGCCCGGTTAAACAGAGTAGGACCTTCACCGAAACAAACGCCGCCATTCTTCAAGAGGTTACGAGCTGGACCTGACTTCGCGACCGGCCAACCAGAGAAGAGCGGGAATCCAGGTCCTTGCCTTCAAGGTCCGCCCGCTTGTTACGAGCGAAGACATCGAGCAGTAGTGGAGAGCCGCCATATTCCGCACAGAAGTCTCGCGCGCGCTGTTGAATCGAGCGATAGCTTAGCTGGACTTCGGCCTCGCTTTGCAGCAAGTTGTACTCCGGAAGTGTCGTGTGCAGGTCGCGGAGCACGGCCAACGTCGGCGCGTTCAGCACCACGTGTCCGTTGGCAAATATTGCCTCGAGTACGTGCGGCCGCTTATTGCATTTGACGCGCAACGCCTTGATGAAACTGTTGGCCAGCCGCGAAGCTTGCAAAAACGGCAGGGGTGGGAATTCGATTTGATGGGTCTTGCCGCGCGTTCCAAACACGCGCTTCTTTGACCAATGGGCGCGAATATCTCGCACCATTTCAGCCTGCCAAACGTCGAACGCGGCACGGTCGCTCAGATTCGCGGCGTCAAAGTATCCCGGCGCGAGTTGCTTCGCGAACTGCCGGTCGGCCCATTCGTTGAACACTGCCAGTGGGCCATACGGCTCGCCGGTGTACCCCGTCGCGACTCCCCGGGCGCTCTTGGTTTCAACCCCGGCGTGTGTCACTTCCTTCGCGTGACGGAACCATTTTTCGGCCTCGCCAAGGTACTGCTGGTATTCCGCTGCAAGTGCGGCGTTGTCTGCATGCATAGGCTTCTCGTGTCTTAGTGAGGGGGCACGCGTCTGCCCACGCCAGTGATTCGAAAAGGTGCTAACGAACGCAGCGGCGAGAGTTGACGCGTCACGACGCAGTGCCATGCGGACGCACGCAATCGCTGCGGCCATATGGCGCTAATTGAGGTGCACAGAGAGAGTCACCACGGCGCGCAAGGTCTGCCTGCTGGCAAAACGGCGGCTTGGAAAAAACGGGCGCGGAGGTCCTGTCGCTCAGGCAGCGAAACTGTTAGGAAATCGACGACATCGATTGTCCACGGCATCTGTCCTCTGTTTGATATTCCTAGAGATTCTAGGCGGCCTTGAAACTCGGCAACAAGTAAAAAAGTGATAAACGACACCTTGTAAATCGCGGGTGGAGGCCGGCCGCCGACGATGTTAACCCGCTTCGGGGTGCCGTGTTGCGCCACGTCGACTTGAACATCCGTTCGGCAACTCGGGCGAACGGTCATCGGCGTTGGGGCGAACGGCTTGAAACAAGGTGTAAATTCACGGAGTAGCAGCAGAGTCAAAATTCATGAGACGGATGCACCCATGGAATCTGAAGATAAAGATGAGCTCTTGGAGACCCGATTGGTTCGGGTCCGTGGCCAGGTGCAGGGTGTGGGTTATCGGGAGGCCTGTGTACGACGGTCGAGACAACTGGGCGTCACCGGCTGGGTCCGCAACCGTATGGACGGCTCGGTGGAGGTGATGCTGCAGGGTTCGCCGGAGCAGTTGGCGGTCATGTGCGCCTGGCTCGGTGAGGGCATGTCGGCAGCGCTCGTCGATGAGCTCGAGGTAACCGAAATTCCGCCACCGTTTGCCCGCTTTGACAACTTCGAGCGGCTGCCCACGTTGTAGGTGCAAGGTCGCCAGGGCCGCACGCGCCGCGTGAGCCTTTCTAAAGCCTCGGCTGTAAGATTCGCGGCATCGCCTGCCCGCCAAAGTTTTTGAGTGGAAAGTAGGCGCGGTGTGTCTCGACGTCTATCGTCACGACGTGCGTCCCGAGGCGGGATTTGAGGCGGTGATGACGCGGGCTGAGCGAGGACGAACTGCTGAGCGAAATGAGCCAAATGCTTGACTCGCTGCTCGCGCATTTCGCTGCGGTGGAAAAGAGCGCAGCCACGCGACGGAGGTGAACGGACTTCTGAACGATTCCGTAGTAGTTTTCTCCGTTCAGTATCCGTTGCCAATCGCTATGGGAAACCCGGCGTCGTAGCCGCACCGCTTGCGCGATTTGGACCACCGGTCTGGGGTAACGCCGCCGAGGTATCGGCACACCGCTGAACATTCAATCGCAAGCTGAAGCATTCGGAGTTTCAAGTGCAACAAAGTCAACCGGTGCCGGACAACGAAATGAGCAATCAGCGCATTCAGGCGGTCGAGTCGGTCACCATTGGCCAGGCGCTTTGGTACTGGCTCAAGCTAGGCTTTATCAGCTTCGGAGGTCCGGCCGGGCAGATTGCCATCATGCACCAGGACCTGGTCGAACGAAAACGCTGGATTTCCGAGAAGCGATTCCTGCATGCATTGAACTATTGCATGGTACTTCCCGGACCAGAGGCGCAGCAACTCGCCACCTACATCGGTTGGCTGATGCATCGCACGTGGGGTGGCGTGATTGCAGGAGGCCTCTTCGTCCTGCCGTCGCTTTTCATCCTGATAGGACTATCCTGGGTCTACATGGCTTTCGGCAGTGTTCCGGCTGTGGCAGGCGTGCTTTACGGCATCAAGCCGGCGGTCACGGCGATTGTCGTCTTCGCCGCGTACAGGATCGGCTCTCGCGCACTGAAGAATGCGTGGCTGTGGTCGATTGCGGCGGCCGCGTTCGTCGCTATCTTCGTTGCCAATGTCCCGTTTCCTCTCATCGTCCTGGTCGCCGGGATCGTCGGTCACTTTGGAGGCAAGTACGCTCCATCCAGATTCGTTGTTGGTGGAGGGCACAAGGGCGGTGACAAGGCGTTCGGTCCCGCACTCCTTGACGACGACACACCCACTCCCCGACACGCGCTCTTCACATGGAAGCGATTCACTGTCGTGCTTGCTGCCTTCATGCTTATATGGCTCGCGGCCATCGCGGTACTTTCGCTTGTGTACGGCTGGACGGGAACACTCACGCAAATGGCCTGGTTCTTCACGAAAGCCGCCCTGCTAACTTTCGGGGGCGCGTATGCGGTGTTGCCGTACGTCTACCAGGGTGCCGTCGATAACTACCACTGGTTGACCGGACTGCAGATGATAGATGGCCTGGCGCTCGGCGAGACCACGCCTGGACCGCTCATCATGGTGGTTTCCTTCGTTGGTTTCGTTGGTGGCTGGACCAAGGCAGTGTTCGGACCGGACGCAATAATGGCCTCTGCTGTCGTCGCGTCCGTCGTCGTAACGTTCTTTACGTTCCTGCCGTCTTTCCTGTTCATTCTGCTCGGCGGTCCCTTCATCGAAACGACCCACGGTAATCTGAAATTTACTGCGCCGTTGACAGCCATCACTTCCGCTGTGGTTGGCGTCATCGTGAACCTTGCCGTGTTCTTCGCCCTTCACGTGTTGTGGCCGCATGGCATGCATGGTGGATTCGAATGGCCCTCGCTGCTTATAGGTGTGGCTGCCGGTATCGCGCTGTTCCGGTTCAAGGTCGGGGTAATACCGGTCGTGCTGACATGCGGTGTAATCGGCCTCGCGCTGAGACTGTTCGTTTTTTGAGGCGCTTTTTACCAGCACCAGTCGCCGATGCTGCTTACGCTGCCGCACGCCAATAGAAGATCAAATAGCCTTTTACCGCAGGCTGCGACCACGAGCAGTGCCCTTGGCGAGACGCCTGCGGCACCCGGCTGCCACGAACGAAACAATACCCCTACCCCCTATGGTAGACTGCAAACCACAATATACCCCATGGGGGTATCGGGAGAGCACGATGAGTCATACGGTTCAAGAAAAGCAAAGACTTCTCAACAGGGTTCGCCGTATCAAGGGGCAGGTTGAGGCCATCGAACGGGCGCTTGAGGAAGAGCATGGTTGTTCGGATGTCCTGCAGCGGATTACGAGTTGTCGTGGAGCGATGAACGGCCTGCTTGCCGTGGTGCTGGAGGACCACATCAGGAACCACCTTGTCGATGCGAACGACGGCGAAGAGCCGGCCGGCAGTGCGACCGAACAGCTCATCGAGGTTGTTCACAGCTATTTCAAGTAGGTTTCGAAATGAATGATTTCAAAGACGCCGCATTCGGCGCAGGACATGACCATATCTTTCTGGGTGCCGGTCATGAAAAGAACGAGCGGAAGACATGGGCTGTGATTGCGCTGTGCAGCGCGATGATGCTCGTTGAAATCGTTGGCGGCAGTATGTTCGGCTCGCTTGCGCTTGTCGCCGACGGCCTGCATATGTCGACGCATGCTGGAGCAATGCTGATTGCAGCGCTGGCGTACACCTACGCGCGCAAGCACGCCACCGACTCCCGCTTCGTGTTCGGTACCGGCAAGCTCGGTGACCTTGCAGGGTTCACGAGTGCCATCGTGCTTGCGATGATTGCAGTGCTGATTGGCTACGAGGCGATGTCGCGTTTTCTGTCGCCGGTACCCATTCACTTCGGCGAAGCGATTCCTATCGCGGTGGTCGGCCTGCTAGTCAACCTGGCAAGCGTGTGGCTGCTGAGCGGCGGTGACCACGGCCATAGCCATGGTCATGGTCATGGTCATGAGCATGGTCACGACGACCACGCTCATGAAAACGAGGTGCGAAAGATTTTTGCGCCGTCCGGTGTGTTTGCCGTTTCCATCTTCGAAGATGGGGTGCCACCCGTTTTCCGCATTACACCGGCGACGGAGGGTTCACGACTGGACGCTTCAGCGGTGTCCGTTACGACGGTACGGCCCGATGGGACGCAACAGGTATTCGCGCTGGCGGATCGTGGCGGCTATCTGGAATCGAAGCAAGACATTCCCGAGCCGCATGCTTTCAAGGCCATCGTGCGAATGCCGGATGGCAAACACGAAGTCGAGTTCGAAGAGCATGAGCACGGCCACGACGCGCATGAGGCTGCGACCCGTGATCACAACATCCGGTCAGCCTACATTCATGTCATGGCTGATGCGGCGGTCTCGGTGCTGGCCATCATCGGTCTGGTGCTGGCGCGCGCGTTCGGCTGGTTGTGGATAGACCCCCTGGCGGGCGTGATTGGTGCGCTGGTGATTGCAAACTGGTCATACGGCTTGATGCGAGACACGGGCGCAATCCTGCTCGACATGAACTCCGATCGACGTATGGCAGAGAACGTGCGTCATGCTATTGAGGACCGTGGCGACAAGGTCGTCGACCTGCACGTATGGCGCGTGGGTCCAGGTCACATGAGTGCTGTGGTGTCGGTGGCAACAGGTGAACCCCAGCGAGACTCGCGTTTCTATCATGCAGTACTCGAGCGCTTCAAGGGGCTGTCGCATGTCACCGTTGAAGTGCGACCTTCGCAGGCGGCGGCCTGACCCATGCTCTTTCGATGGTAAGACCAGCTTGTCCGTTGGGTGTTTTCTTACTGCGATATCGCAAGCCCATTCCCATCATTCTTGGCGTGCTCGCCGCGACGACAATCCGCAAACGAAGAGCGTCGCCGCCTCGCGATAGCGCCGGACCGGTCAGAAATTTGGCACGGCCCCGCCAGTGAGCCATATCGCGTATTACAAACGGTTACCGGAGAGACTACTCGGTTTCACCGAGCACTTTCCGCGCCGTCTACGATGTTGTGCCGGACCCTTTCAGGCGGTCCGCATAATCTGAATGGAAAAGCACCATGAAACGCGTATTGGTTTTAACCGCGCTGGGAGTTTCCCTGGGATGTGCATCCAGCTCGGCACTGGCTCACGCGGACATCGGCGTCTTTCTTGGCGTGCCCGGCCCAGTCTACGCGGCACCGCCTTCGGTCGTCTATCAACCGCCTCCGGTCGTCTACCAATCGCCGCCCGTCGTCTACGCGCCAGTACCGGCCTATGGCTACGGATATCAGGACGAATACCGGGAGGAGCGGCGTTGGCATGACAATGGCCGGCATCGTGGTTGGTACAAGCACCACCATGACGATGACGATGACTGATGCATCGTTGTGGCGGGCTCAGTGATAGAGCTCGTATCGTGGAAGCGACAACGTCGCAATATCATTGTCTGAATACTCTGTCGCCAAGCACGATTTTATGCATGTTCGAGGGGTAGACCCACTGAAGCGCTTGGCATTCGATAAGCTTCATGAACGCCGGTGGTCCGCTGCAGATTACATGTGAGTTCGCGTGGGTGGGGCTCAATGCGTGAGCCGTAGCGTTCGCAATCTGCGCCTCGCTTAGACCGATTCGGTGGTTAACCTGAGCATGGTCGCGAAGTTCGTCCAAATCCGTCCGGAAGACAGCTCGCTCGGGTGTTCGAGCGAAATTGTGAATTTCCAGGCAGCATCCCGCCACTGATGCGATATGCCTTGCGACACCTGCGATAGCTTTGACCCCAACGCCAGCTGAGAACAGGATGTAGCGCGCGCTTTGGTCTATGACAACGGCAGTGTCTCGCGGAACGCCTACGTAAATTTCGTCTCCTCGGTTCCACGGGAATTCTGAACTTGCTCGTGCCGTCTTGCTATCGTCCTCTTGCCGGATTCCCAGTAAAAACGCGTCACGTCGTGAAGGAGCGTGCCATAGCGGGTGCGACCGCACGGCTCGGCTTCCATTGCCTCGAGCGAGGTCGACTATCGCTCCGTCTTCGAACGATGGTAGTTCCAACCGGTGCTTTATCTGCAATTCGACTGCGTGATAACCCTGGGCGAGTGGCCACTTCCGAGTCACAATCGCTGCAATCATCTTGTCGTCCATATTTGCTCCATTACGAACTGCGAAGGATGGGAGGGTGCTCCAGATGACATTGCAGAATTGCGGCCGACCCGAAGCTTTATGTTCAGCCGGATTCAGAGTAGGGCGCGTCTATGTTGACCGCAAGATGCGATAGTTGAATGCCGTCTATATGACATCCTTGATAATCATTCGTGTGCTGGCTGCTACTGCTTGCAGTCTACGGCGCCTTTCTCGCACAAGGGACGGCCGCCGCCGGCGCCACGCAGAATCAGGCGGGACGGCCGCGCATCCTCTTTGCTCTCAAACATCCGATCGATGCGACTCGCTAAGGATAACTACGGGAAGATTGTCATGCTCCTTTAGCAACCTACGCTTCAAGTATTCCGTCGGGGGGATGCGAAGGATAGTGGCGTCGTGTCGCGTATCCAGAGCCGGGCGGTTCTCCGGCCGGCCTTTTGTCGTCCGCGAAAGCCGTTTTTTCCGGGCCGCTTCTTCGGGTTAGCCCAAATTCAACGCCGCTGTGGGGCAGTATTAGAATTAGTGATACTAGGTCGTAACATGCTGTTTTTCTGAATTCGTCACCATAAACTGGTTTCCAAGGTGCTCTTCACTTGAGCACCAGAACGAGAGACAGGAGACGATTGTGAACAAACACGTATTGCTGGAGGACCTACCGCTTCGCCCCTTCCACGTGGGAGTTGCCTTCAGCGGAACGGGCGGGCAGTTCAGTGATGGTTTCGTCTTGGGAATTATCGGAATTGCCGTCAGCATGGCGGCCGGTCCGCTTCATCTCGATGCCCTATGGATGGGATTGCTTGGGGCGGCGTCGCTTGCAGGGCTCTTCTTTGGCAGCATGCTGGCGGGCCCGATTGCGGACAAATACGGCCGTCGGACGATTTTTGCGTTCGACATGCTGCTCTTCGCGGTGGTCTCCGCTGCCCAGTATTTCGTGACGTCGCCCGAGCAGTTGCTGGTCTTGCGCCTAGTGCTCGGGTTCATTCTCGGCGCCGACTACGTGGTAAGCAAATCCCTTGTGACGGAATATTCGCCTCGTCGCTATCGTGGACGTCTGCTTAGCGTGCTCGCGGCGGCGTGGGCCGCCGGGTACGTCGGTGCCTACCTGGCCGGCTTCGCGATGCGGGATATCGGCCCTGACGCATGGCGCCTCATGCTGGCGGCAAGCGGAGTTCCGGCCCTGCTGATTCTTCCGTTCCGGCTCATCGTGCCCGAATCGCCGATGTGGCTGATGAAGCGTGGTCGCGGCGATGAAGCGCTTGCCATCATCCATCGCAAGTTCGGTCCAGAAGTCATGCTTTCGAAGCAGACCGTGGCGCCTCAACAATCACGCGGCGCCTGGTCGGAACTGTTCTCACCGCGTTGGCGCAAGAACACTATCGTTGGCTGCGTCTTCTACACGTGCCAAGTCATTCCTTACTTTGCGTTGGGCACCTTTTCACCGAAGGTTCTTGAGGCGCTGCAAGTAAAAGACAAGTTCGTGGGCGGTCTCGTCTACAACATCCTGCTCTTTGCCGGCGCAGTGATTGGCCTGCTGCTCATCGATAAGCTCTCCCGTCGCATGTTCCTCATCGGGACCTTCTACTTTGCGGCGCTTGCCTTGGCTGTGCTCGCGTACGCCAGCTTTGGACCCATCGGCACGATGCTGGCGTTCGGGCTCTTCGCATGCATTCTGTCAGCCGCGGCAAACCTCGAATTCGTCTATCCGCCCGAACTCTTCCCGACCCACCTTCGAGCATCCGGCGTCGGCTTCGCCGTCGCCTCAAGCCGTTTCGGTTCTGCCATCAGCACATTCCTGCTGCCGCTCGCAGTGCAGCACGTTGGCATTCACGCTGCGTTAGGTGTCTGTGTTGCGGTGCTGCTTATCGGCGGAGTCTTCTGCCATGTGCTGGCTCCGGAGACGGGTGGGGAAAACCTCTCGGACGTAAAGTCCGATGCTGCGGGCGAAGACCAACCAATAGCTGAGGAGCGACATGACGTATCCATCGCTACCTCAGCGTTGAGACGCAGCAAAACACGGTTCTGATTGCCCAGAGAGAATTGGCGGTCCGGACACGAGAACACAGGCCAGTACGCTCTTATCAGGACGCGCCATGTCGCCAATCAAACCCATCGATATGCATGCAGTTCAGGTCTTTGTCGCCGTCGCCGAAGAGGGAAGCATGTCGTCGGCGGCAGCCAGGCTGGGTATATCTCAATCAGGCGTGTCGCAAATCATTCGGCAGCTCGAGGAAGAATTGGGCGTCGTCCTCGTCAACCGCACGACTAGGCCGCTGGCGCTAACACCCTTTGGCATCGCACTTCGAAATCGAGGCGCCGTTTTAAGCGAAGAGATTGCGAATCTGAAGGCGCAGGTCGTAGAAGCCGGACGAGGCATCAAGCCGGACTTGCGTATCGGGCTGGTCGACTCGTTTGCGTCTACTTGCGGCTCAGTATTTACAAAGAACTTGCTGGGAAAAGTTTCGCAGCTGTCGATACGTACCGGGTTGAGTCCCCAGCAGGGAGAAGCGCTTCTGCGGCGTGACCTCGACCTGATTGTCACGAGCGACCCGTTAATGGACGCGAATGACGTGGTTCGGTATCGACTTTTTTCGGAGCGCTACTTCGTCATAACGCCGAAGGCACTCAGGAGACCCGTGCGAACCGTCGAAGATGTACGAGCGCTTGGCAACAGCTTGCCCATTGTTCGATTCAATCGCACTTCACAGGTTGGGATGCAGATTGAGCGATATTTGCGACGAATTGAAGTCCGGCTTCCGAACCGGCTTGAACTGGACAACGCCGATGCGTTGACCTCGATGGTTGCGGAAGGAATTGGATGGGCCATCACGTCCCCAATGTGCCATCTTCAGGGGGTGACGCATGCAGGCAACGTCGCTATCCATGTGGTTGAAAAGTTGGGTCTCGAGCGTTCTCTTTACCTGGTGGCGCGCAGGGACGAATACAACGCATTTTTTGATGACGCGTGCGATACCGCGCGCGAGGTCATTGAAACGTCATTCTTGCCGAGGCTGAAAGCCTTAGGCGGAGAAATAGAGAAACTTATTACCGTTGGCGAAAGGAATTCTTATGAATAAGCTTACTCAAGGTGAACAGCGAGTCGAACGTGACTATGTCGGTGAAGTCACCATTCCAGGCGACAAGCTGTATGGAGTCAACACGGTTCGCGGAGTCGACAACCTCACGGTTTCGTCTCTGAACATCGCCCACTACGCGCAGTTCCGAGACGCTTTCGCCCAGGTCAAGTGGGCTGCGGCTCTGGCCAACTGCGATAACGCGGTCCTGACCAAAGAGCAATGCGAGGCCATCGTCAAAGCGTGCCAGGAAGTCATCGAGGGGCACTTTGACGCTTCGTTCGTGGTCGACCTGATGGAGGGGTCGGGCGGGACATCCACTAACATGAACTTCAACGAGGTCATCGCCAATCGCGCCCAGCAGCTTTTGGGTCGCGCTGCCGGAAACTATGAAGTGATTCATCCGAATGACCACGTCAACCTGTCCCAATCTACGAACGATGTCTATCCGGCGGCGTTGAAAATTGCGACGTACGCAATGCTCGACCCATTGATCGAAGAGCTCACACAACTTGCTGCCCTGTTTGATAGCAAAGCCACCGAGTTCGCTGACATACTGCATCTCGGTAGGACTTGCCTGCAGGACGCCCAGCCCATGCGTCTGGGTCAACTGTTCGGAGGCTACGCGTCTCTGACACAGCGTTTGGCAGAGGAGCTCATTGCGGTCCGGCATAAGCTCCGAACACTTCCTTTGGGTGGCACCGCAATTGGAACCGGCTTCGGCGCGCCCGCCGGTTACCGTGCCGCTGTGTACGCGCACCTTCGCGACATCACCGGAGTCGACTATCACGCGCCAACGAATCCGTTCGATGCAATGCAGAACATGGATGTGTTCTCACGCGTTTCGGCTGAACTTCGCACGTGTGCTGTTTCTCTCGCGAAAATCGCATCCGACCTGACGGTCCTGTCGTCGGGTCCTGTTGGCGGCCTTGGAGAGCTGAAGCTGCCGGAAGCGCAGGCCGGGTCATCCATCATGCCGGGTAAGGTGAATCCTGTCCTGCCGATGGCGATGATTCAGCTGAGCTTCGCGGTTGTTGGAAATGACGTTGCAGTTGCGCAGGCAGTGCAGTACGGTGAACTGGAAATCAACCATTTCGAGCCCGTGGTCGCGTCGCGCGTTTTCGACAGCATTGCGCTGCTCACAAACGGCATTCAGCGCTTCTCGCAGAAGTGCGTCAAGGACATCAAGGCTGATATTGCGCGCAACGAGCAGCATTTGATGGAATCCATGGCGGTTGCCACGGCACTGGTTCCGAAGATTGGCTACGCTCGTGTATGCAAGCTTGCGCGCCAATCCGTGGTCGAAGGCCGCTCTCTGGTCTCGATTCTGGACGAGTCCGGACTGCTTTCCAAGGAAGACACCTTCGCGGCAATTCGCAAGGCGTCGTATCCTGTGTTTGACGCGTAAGCGTTCGCTGCGAGCGAGCCGGCCTGGAGCCGTTGCGGGTCCGCTCGCTTTTGGTTAAAGATAGACGACAGCATGCTAGGAAAAGACGAGCTACTGAATCTCCTGGAACAAAGGGAGATACCATTTTTCTGCGAGGAGCATGATTCGGTGCTTAATATGGCCGAGTCTGAAAAGCTGACGCTTTCGCTGGAAGGAGCACGCTGTAAAAACCTGCTCCTCCAAGATAAGAAGGGCCGGTACTTTCTCGTAGTGACGACCGCCACCAAATCGCTTGACCTGTCCGCGGTCGCCGAAGCTCTGGGTAGCAAACGGCTTTCGTTCGCGTCCGCAGACAAGCTCTTCGAATTGCTGGGAATACGGACTGGCTCTCTGAGCCCCGTCGCGTTGGTCAATGATGATGCCAGGTGTGTTCGACTTGTCATCGACTCAGGGCTGGCCCGGGAGTCAACGTTTCTGTTTCACCCGCTTGAGAACAATGTAAGCGTGTCGCTTTCCCGAGCAGCATTGGATGACTTTCTCGCGAGCGTAGACCACCCTGTAGATTGGCGGGACCTCGCTGGATTTGCAACCAACACCCTGTCCGCCGCAGCCTGGGCAACACTGCCGGTCCCGGATATGTGCGCCGACGCGCCACGTATAAGAGACGAAGTGTAGAACCGACTACTGCTATCTCTGTGCGCCAGATGAAGGAAGTGCTTGCGCTTATCAAGCGTCTTCGTGACCAGGCACCCGAACCCGCAATCGAACCGGTCTTACGTTCGTGCCACAATACGCGCGTCGGCACGCCTACATGAAAGGGGGCAGGCTTGAGCAAGAGCGCCGCGGCGACCACCGAGACATGGCATATGGACGACGCTACTGCGGGCGTGTGGATTCGCGCGGCCCATCTCGGTCGGAAGATAAAGGTCGAGAAGGGCAGCATGATTTATCGTCAGGGCGAACTCGGCTTTACCTTTTACTTTCTGCTTTCAGGCCGTATTCAGGTCTCGATTTTTCAAAGCGATGGCGCCGAGTTCATGCTTGAAATGATGGGACCATGGGCGATGTTTGGCGAGTCCCCCGCAATGGACGGTTTTCCGCGCATTGCGACAGCCATCGCAGCTGAGGATTCGGAACTGATTGAGTTCGACATCAGGGTTATCACAGGCGTCATTCCGTCCTGCCCGGAACTTGCCATCTCCCTCATGCGCATTGTTGCGCTCAAGCAGCGGATCCTGGCCTCCCGCATTCAATACCTTGCACTTCCGAAGCCGGAGATGAGAATCGGGGAACTACTGGGGCGGCTGGCAGACCTGTACGGCGAGAAGCGCGAGAACGGGACGCTGATATCCATCCCTCTGACGCACGAGCAAATCGCCGCAATGACGGGCGCGACCCGCGTCACTGTCACACGCGCATTGAAGCGGTTGACGACGCTCGGCGCGATTGAACTCCGGCAGCGTCGCATCTGGGTGCTCGATTCGTCCAAACTTCTCGGCTGATTTGGTAACTCGCTATACAGACTGCAGCCTGGTCGGTCACTTAAAGTGGTCACGTTGGAATCAATTTCCCTGTACTACTCCAGTTGATTGAAGGACTGCCATGAGCAAAATCGAGCGCCTGCGTCTTCCTGACGATGACGCAACCTTCGGAAGCAATCGCATTTTCGACCTGTTCCAGTATTCGCCGGCCGTGACGGCCAACGGGCTGGTGTTCATCGCTGGGCAAATCGGGCTGCGCGCCGACGGGTCGATTCCGGAGGACCCGAAGGAGCAAGTCGACGTCGCATTCAAGCGCATCGAAGCCGTGCTCAAGCATATGGACCTCGATTTCACGGATGTCGTCGAGCTTGTTTCCTATCACGTCGATGTTGGCTCCCAACTCGCCACCTTCCGCGAGGTAAAAGAGCAATACATCCGCTCCGACTTCCCGGCATGGACCATTCTCGGCATCGCCGCGCTGGCTCGCCCTGAGCTTATCGTCGAAATCAAGGTCGTCGCTGCGACCCGCAAGTAATTTTCACGCCGGAGCAGAAGATTCTCTTTGCTGGTGACTTCATGGAATACCAGTCGACTCCCTTTGCGGCGATGCCTATTTCCGCGCGTGGCCCATACTTTGGAATGCCACCTAATATCATGAGTACGCGAGTAAAAACTGACGGATTCGCCTTCGTAGAATTCGTCTCATCCCGACCGATGGAGCTCGTCGATCTCTTCGAGCAACTTGGCTTCTGTCTTCGCGGTAAGTCCAGGAGCGGCATGCTCCTGATGACGCAAGGCGCGGCCGCGTTTATCGTTAATGGGAATCCGAACGCGTTCGAGTCCTGGCATGGTGCGTCGGTGAGGGCGATTGGCATTCGCGTCAACGACGCACAGGCTGCACGCGAGCAAGCAGTGGCCGGCGGTGCGGTTAGCGCCTCTGCCGAAAAGGAAGGAGCGTTTGTCCTCGACACGCCGACGATTCTCGGTATCGGAGACAGTCTCGTGTACTTTGTTGACAGCGACTTCCGCGAAATCTTCTCGCTTCCGGTTGAAGTCCGAAACACGCAGGAAGGTGACGCCAATATCCTGGCCGTCGATCATACGTCGAATATTGTCCACCCCAAGAACCTCGATTTGTGGGCCAACTTCTACCGCGACACGTTCGGCTTTGCGGAGAAGCAGTATCTCGAAGTCAAGGGGCACATGTCCGGAATGCGCGCGCGCTCAATGGTGAGCCCGTGCGGCCGCGTGTCGATTCCGGTGGCAGCTGCCGCCCATGACCAACCTGGTGTGCTCAACCAGAACGATGAATTCATCCGTGACTACGGTGGCGAAGGGATTCAACACATCGCGCTGCTGACGTCCGACATCGAAGACACCATTCAAAAGCTCGGTGCCGCCGGCGTCGAGTTTATGGCGGCGCCATCGCAGAACTATTATGACGGAATCGATAGACGTCTTCCGGGGCACGGCCTCGACATCAGGCGTCTGGCTGAGCGTGGCATCCTGGTCGACGGTAAGGGTCCGCAGAAGATTCTGCTCCAACGCTTCACGAAGCGCCAGATTGGCCCGGTCTTCTTCGAAATTATTGAACGCCGCGGAGAAGATGGATTTGGCGAAGGCAATTTCAAGGCGCTGTTCGAATCGCAGGAGAATCAAGGCGCTGTTCGAATCGCAGGAGAAGGACCAGCAACAACGCGGCCCACGCAGTTGATCGCGCGGCAGGGGCTTCGATAGTCCCTGCCGCCTACTGCACTCCCAAGAGGCGGCCCAAAGGACGAATCCAATGCATCGCCTGTGGGACTTTGCCAATCGCCTTCGACCCATTCCCTAAACATGGTCGCCGAGAATCTTGAAGGAATGAAGCCACGACGGAGCAGGACATCCGAAAACATCTCCTATCCCGGTACGACGCATGGATGACCGCCGTGGCGAAGGAAGACCTCGACACGATAGCGTCAATCTACGCGAGTGACGCCGTATATCATGCACAAAAGCAGACGTTCGCTTCATTCCTTCGTCCCGCCGCGCCGGTGCTCTCGATGCGTTGCGTGCTCTGTCAGCAGCCGTCGCATGGTAGCCAGTAAAATTTGCCCATCTACGGGCTTGCGAAGGAAACCGTCGTAGCTGACGAAGGCGGGTGGACTAGGCTCTCCTGAAACCAGTACGAAGACAACATCGGCTAGTCCGGGAAGAGTGCGCAGTTGGTGACAGAGTTCGCTTCCCGACATCACCGGCATACGCCAGTCGGCAACCACAATGTCCACAGGAAATTCGACGAACATTGCCAATGCTGATTGGCCGTCGCGCGCGCCCCTAACCTCAAATCCATCAGCGGCACAACTGGCGCTCCATGCAGCCAACGTCTCCTCATCATCGTCTACCAGCAATACGCTTGTCATACGCAATTGTCCGAGCCGCCACATGATGTTTGGCAGCCTGACGCTGGCTAAAGTTCACACAAAATCTCGTCGACACTGCACGCCTGTAGCGCTCGTGTCGTTTCGCATAATGTCCTGTTTAAGCAGCGTAAACGGCTAACGGACGCCGACCGGTCACTCCAGGTAAAAGTGACCAAGACTGCAACCGAAAGTCAGCGAATCGCTACCGACAAAATCGCCTGGAAGCGCGGCGAACTGGAGGACATTCAGTGCGCCGCGCGTAAGGCGCGGGACTCACGCATCTATCCTGAGCATTACGCGCCCGTGATGGCCATGGAAAATGGTCAGCTCGTTGTAAAGACCGCCACTACTTCCAGACCGAAGTTATCGGTCAAACTCCTTCGTTTGGTCGGCTTCTTCAAACTTTTTGCCCAGACCCGTTGGCACGAGAATCAGAGACCGGTCCGTCGAATCATAGTTTTCGGCCAGCTTGAACGCTTCAGAAATGATTGTTTGCACGTCCTGCCGCAACATGGTCACGTCGAAAGGTAGATTTGCCGCGAATGGGTCCCAGTCGAAGCAGCCAACAACCGCAGACTTCCACGCGTCAGGCGGCAACGTTGACGTGAACTGAACCACCCCTTCAAACGCGGTAATCGAATTCATCAGCAAACCGGCCGGAAGTCGCCCAAGCTTTTCACAGCGAATCGTGAGTGCGCGTTTGGCAGCAGCGGCGTTATATCCACAGCAGTCGATTGCATCTGCCGCAGGCGTCATTTGACGAGCTTCGAAAGCGTCTCTGAATCCTGCGATACGCATCTCAGTCGCATATTCATCCGCGACACCTCCTAGCAAGACCAACTCGTCTGGCGCCGCGCCGCGTGCTAGCAGCTTGTCAATCAGCACGTCCGTAATAGCTTGAGCGCCTTTGCGGTTATCGGATACGACCGACGGCGCACCGTCACCTGGCAGGTCCAGATTGATGGAAGGGACGCCCGCGGCCGAACAGAGCTCGTTCAATGGTGTCGGGTTACGCACGCCGGCGATAAATAGCAGTTCAACCCGCTGCGAAAGGAGTGTTTCGGTAACGCTCACCTCGACTGCGGGGTCGCGCTGAGTGCCCACGACTATTGGGCAAAGTCCGCGACTACGAGCCTGCTCTTCGAAGGTCTCGGCGAGCCCCGCAAAAAAACGGTTCCGATAATGGGGAAGAACCATACCCACCAGACCCGAGCGCGACAGCCGCAGTCCTCGAGCTTTCATGTTGACGTTATACCCAAGCTGACGCGCGCTTTCGAGTATTCGGTTCGCAGTCTCCTCTTTGATTCGATAGCGGACCCAACTGCCGTTCAGCACCATGCTGACCGTAGCCGTCGAAGAACCTGTCGCCTTTGCGACGTCATAAATCGTGGACTTGCGTCCGGGGTTGCTGCTTGCCATCAAGTTGCTCCGAGGGCATTGCGCCGTTATGTCCCGAAAAGGTAGCCGTTTCCCGACAGTACCCAATACCAGGGTTTTTCCGGCTCGACCGAAGTGCTAAATAGATTCAGCATACACCCACCCGAACTGCTAAATGGATTTAGCATCTTTAGCAAGATGCGAAGTCGGGCCTTTAATCACTCATTTAGGGCGTCTGCGTGCCCAGGCGTCTACCGGAGGAGACATGTTCAAGAACATCATCCGCACTTTGGGCGCCGGCGCAGTCGCGCTCGCCTTGACGACGAGTTTTGCATCGGCCTCGCCTGACAAGCCTGTAATTGGTGTCGTTGTGAAGATTGGCGGCATTCCATGGTTCAACGCCATGGAAGCGGGCATCAAGAAGCGCGCCGACCAACTCGGCGTCAAGGCATTCATGGTCGGGCCGACGAGCGCTGACCCTGCGCTCCAGGTACGAGCAATCGAGGACTTGATTGCGCAGCACGTAGACGTCATCGGCGTCGTGCCGAACGACGCACAGGTTCTGGAACCCGTTCTTCAGCGCGCCAGAGCCGCCGGTATCAAGGTCATCACCCACGAGTCACCGAAGCAGCAGAACGTGGACTGGGACTTTGAACTGGCCTCGTCCAAAGGTTTCGGCGAAGCTTACGGAAAACGCCTTGGCGAGGCGCTGGGCGGGAAGGGCGAATACGCCGTTTTCGTCGGTTCGCTGACAGTGCCGCTCCATAACGCCTGGGCGGATGCGGCAATCGCCTACATCAAGGCCAACTATCCCGGGATGACCCTCGTCGGCGATCGCTACGGCGTCGCTGAAGACGTGGACGCGTCGCGCAAAACCGCGCTTGACCTGATGCGCGCTCATCCTAACTTGAAGGGCATCCTTGCGTTCGGCAGTCAGGGCCCGATTGGGGCGGCTCGCGCCGTCGCGGAGCAGCAGGCGAAAGGAAAGGTCCTGGTTCTCGGGCCGTTCTCGCCTGGACAGGGCCGAAAGCTCGTCCACGATGGCGTGTTGAGCGGCGGGTACATGTGGAATCCGGAAGTCGCCGGCGAAGTGTTTGTGACGCTGGGCACGATGCTCGTAAAGGGGCAGCCGATTAAGGACGGCACGAATATTCCGGGTCTGGGTGTTGTTCATCCCGACGGTCACAACCTGATTGTCGACCAACTTGTCGACCTCAACGCGAAAACCGTCGACGACCTCGCAAAGATGGGCCTCTGACCGCAATCCTTTTAGGGAACGGGTGAGCGCGGCTGTAGCGCTGCTCACCCGGAAGTTAACGGTACGACACATCTGGTCGCCAGCCAGTCGCGTGCAAGTACCATCGGAGCGTTTCCATGAGTCAACCAGCTTCCATCAACGTCCACCGTTCTCAACGAGGTGATGCGCACATGGCATCGGGCGCGCTCGACGGCGACTGCATGCCACTGCTCAAGCTCGAGAACATTTCCAAAATCTTCGGTGGCGTTAAGGCGCTGCGGGCCGTGAAGTTCGACGTCATGCCCGGAGAAGTTCTCTGCCTTGCGGGCGAGAATGGCTGCGGCAAGAGCACCATCATCAAGATTATCAGTGGGGTCTATCAGCCGGAGCCTGGCGCAGTGATGCTCATGGACGGTGAGTCAATCGAAGGGCTCGACCCGGCCAGGGCCCGTGACCTCGGTATTCAGGTCATCTGGCAAGACCTGGCGCTTTTCCCCGAAATGACCGTCGCGGAAAACATCGCTTTCGAGCAGAACTTGGGGTCTCGTCCGCGTGTCGTTAGATACGGAAAGATGAAGGAGGCGGCCCGCCGGATTCTCGAGCGGCTCGGAGTATCCATCGACCTCAACCGTTCTGTTCGCTCGCTATCAATTGCCCAGCGCCAAGTCGTGGCCATCGCCAGAGCGCTTGTTCGCGACGCACGTCTTGTCTTCATGGACGAGCCGACTGCCTCGCTCAGCCATGCTGAGACCGAAGCTCTGCTGAAAATTGTCCGGCGACTTTCTGCGGACGGAATTGCCGTGGTGTTCGTCAGCCATCGGCTCGCTGAAGTGCTGGACGTCTGCACCCGCGTGACCGTTTTCCGCGATGGACAGTACGTCGGCACCTTTCCCACCGAAGGGATGACGCAAACCCGCCTCACGGAATTGATGACGGGCCGAACTTTCGACTATGAAGTACGCACGACAGACCTGACGAAAGCGCCGGTTGTGCTGGAGGTACAGGGGTTATCGCGAGCCCGTCAATACCATGACGTGTCGTTCAAAGTGCGACGAGGCGAGATTCTTGGCATGACGGGACGCCTTGGCGCAGGAAGAACGGAAGTTGCATTGTCGCTTTTCGGAATGACGCGCCCAGGTGCGGGTTTCATCCAGCTCGACGGAAAAGACATTTCGCCGCGCACAAATCGTGATGCTATCCAGGCAGGGATAGCCTACGTGTCTGAAGACCGACTCCAACTCGGCCTTGTCCAGCCGCAATCAATCGGAGACAACACGGTCGCGGCGGTGTTGGACAACCTTCTGAATGGCACCCATCTCATTGCTGCCAAAAAAAGAAACGCGCTGATTCAAGACTGGATTCAACAACTGGCCGTGAAGATTGGAAAGCCGGACGATGCGGTCTCCACGCTGTCGGGCGGCAACCAGCAGCGCATCGTGCTCGCCAAGTGGCTGGCCACAAACCCGAAGCTCCTTATTCTGGATTCGCCCACCGTCGGCGTCGATGTCGGCGCCCGTGCCGGCATCTTCGCCATCATTCACAAGCTCGCTGCTGAGGGTATGGCCATCTTGCTGATATCGGACGAAATTCCGGAGGTCTACTTCAACTCCGACCGAATTCTGCATATGCGCGACGGCCGCATTGTTAAAGAGTACGTGCCGGGAATGACAACGATGGAACAAATCGAGCGAGACGTCCATGCCTGATTTTCGCAAACTCGGAATCGGTTCGATCGAGGCCCTCCTGATTCTCGTAATCGCCATCATGGTGATTGGCCTCAGCCTTTCAACCTCGACATTCCTTACTCTTCCCAATCTGTTCGACCTGCTCAACCAGAGTTCCGTCAACATCATTTTCGCAGTCGGGCTATTGGTCGTCTTGATTGCTGGTGGCATTGATATCTCATTCGCCGTCGGTGCATCGGTGGTTCAGTACCTCACTGCGTTGACCGTGATGCGACTCGGTGGTGGTAACTGGGCTCTCGGCTTCATCGTGTCCGCGTTTTTCGGATTTCTGCTTGGCTCAATCAACGCCACGATTATCTACAGATTTCGCATTGTTTCAATTGTGGTGACGATTGCCACGTTCAATGTGTTCTTCGGCGGGTTGATGTTTCTCACGGGCGGGGTCTCTATCTACGACCTGCCGGACTGGTGGACGGACAGAGTTTCCCTCATCCATTTCAACACCGCGAGTGGCAATGCGAATCTCGCACTGCCTGTGGCCGTGATGGTCGTCATGGTCATAGCAACATGGTTTCTGCTGCGGCGCACGACAACCGGTCGACAGCTCTACGCAATGGGCGACAACCCCGAGGCGGCGCGCCGCGTGGGGGTCAACATAGGTGCGATGCATTACATCGCCTTTGGATGGCTCGGCATGATGGCCGGCATTGCCGGACTCATGCAAGCCCACTACGTGCAGGAAGTCGTTCCGAATGCATTTTACGGCCGCGAATTGGATGTGCTTGCTGCCGTAGTGCTCGGTGGTGCAAGGTTAGGCGGCGGCCGCGGCACGATTCTCGGCGCCATCCTCGGCATCCTCCTGACCGCCATCACCGCCAACGGCCTGAACTTGCTCGGCATCTCGCCGTACGCGTTCAAGATGATCATCGGAGCCATCATCCTCATCGCCATTACCTTGTCGAGCGGCGGCTTCGCCAAGCTCGTCGGAGCGCGATTCACGTCACAAAGCGTAAAGGCCTCGTCATGAAAATGTCCTCATCTCAACGCGCGCCGCTCGTACCGGCAGACGTCGCCGGGTTGCTTGGGTTTCTCATCCTGGTCGTCGCTGTCCTGAGCTTCGCATCTGACCGCTTTTTCTCGGCGAGCACATTCGTGTCGGTAGCGTTCCAGTTGCCGGAGCTCGGGTTCTTTACGCTGGCCATGCTGATGCCTTTGATTTCCGGCGGCTTCAATCTCTCGGTGACTTTCACCGCGAACATTTCGGGGTTGGCCATGGCGTGGGTGCTTCGTACGTACGGCGGAGCGGACGCCGGCGCTTTAGCCATCATCCTCGGCATCGCTGCCGCGTTGGCCACAGGCGCCGCCGCCGGTTGGGTGATGGGCGCCGTCATTGCGCGTACGGGAGCAAGCCCCATCCTCGTGTCCTTGTCGATGATGATTTTCTTGCGCGGATTGGGGGAGTTCCTCACTCGTGGCGGCGACATCTCCGGGTTCCCGCCGTTTGTGCGCGAAATGGGCAACGGGGTCTTCCTCGGCGTACCGATTCCCCTCCTGATTTTTCTCGGCTGCGCGTTACTTTGGCACGTTGTCATGACACGGTCGCGGCTAGGCTTCGCCACACGCATGATTGGTTCAAATCTGGAAGCAACGCGATATTCCGGCATCGCGACGACACGCGCCGTCACTCGAATTTACATGCTATCGGGATTGATGTGCGGCGTCGCTGGCGTGGTGATGGCCGCCCAGTTCAACTCGGTTCGCGTTGGCCATGGCGAGGCCTTTCTGCTCATTTCCGTGCTTGCGTGTTTCCTTGGTCGCGTGGACCCATTCGGCGGCTTTGGTCGCGTGGTACCGGTCGTGATTGCACTTGTGATTCTGCAGGTTATCGCTTCTGGCCTCAATTTGCTCGGTGCCAACCAACACCTGGCGACTGCGCTGTGGGGCGTGTTCTTGCTTGCTGTGATGCTCTTCCGTTGGGCATGGGCGAAGGGCATTTCGAAAACTTTGGTCCGCAGGCGCGTGACCGCATCTGAAGGAGTTACACAATGAATAAGCTTGGCGTGCACGCACTGGTATGGGCTGGCGACCTCACCCCCGAATCGACTCGCAAAGTCTTGAGCCAGACCAAAGCTGCTGGTTTCGACCTGGCTGAACTGTCCTTGCATGGTCCGAAGGTCATGGACCTGGCGCTCACGCGGGATTTGCTGCAAGAGCATGAGTTGGATATCGGTTGCTCGCGCGGTCTTACCTTTGGTGCGGACGTGTCCAGTGAGGACTCTGCTACGGTCGCACGCGGGGTTTCGATGCTGGAGGAAGGTATCAGCGTCACGGCAGAGCTGGGTGGAGGCTACTTCGGCGGGATTCTTTATGGTGCGATGGGGAAATACAATGCACCGGTTACCAAGCAAGGCCGTCGTAATGCGATTGATTCGCTCAAGCGCATTGCTGATTTCGCGTTGAAGAAGAACGTGACGCTTGGGCTTGAAGTGGTAAATCGCTACGAGAGCAATTTGCTGAACACCGCTTCGCAGGCGCTTGCCATGATTGACGAGGTCGATGCGCCCAATGTTGTCGTTCACCTCGATACGTATCACATGAACATTGAGGAATCCGATTTTATGCAGCCGGTTCTGCAATGTGGCAAGCGTCTTGGCTACGTTCATATCGGGGAAAGCAATCGCGGGTACCTCGGGTCGGGGACGATCGATTTCTCTCAGTTCTTCCACGCACTCGCCATGATTGACTACAAGGGCGTCGTAACTTTTGAGAGCTTCTCGTCGACGGTCGTCAACGAGCAGCTGTCCAATGCGTTGGCAATCTGGCGCAACTTGTGGGACGACGGTATGGACCTGGCCAAACATGCGCGGGAGTTCATCGCTGGTGGCATCAACGCCGCCGCAAAAGCAAAAACGCACCACTAGGCGCCTACCGGATGAAGTAAGTGTCGCGACAATGGCTCGGCAACGGGGCTTCGGCGAGGATAAGAAGAGTTCTCGCCGACCGCCACTTTTTTGGAGTACCCTGGATTATGTCGACGATTGAAGACCGCTACCTCGGTCGCCTCCACCAGTTAGTTTCTGACGGGCGGCGCTACATCCTCGGTTTGGTTGGTGCGCCGGGTGCAGGCAAATCAACACTGGCGCAAGCAATCCTTGATGCTTTTCCCGGAAAGGCAGTGGTTGTGCCGATGGACGGGTTTCATCTTGCGAATGTTGAACTCTCCCGGCTCGGTCGCGCATCCCGCAAAGGTGCGGAAGATACGTTTGACAGTGCGGGGTATATTGCACTTCTGAGGCGCTTGCGTGAGCAGCGTCACGACGAAACAATCTACGCTCCCACATTTCGCCGGGAAATTGAAGAACCCATCGCCGGCGCAATCCCTGTGGCGCCTGATATGCCGCTTGTAATCACGGAAGGGAATTACCTTCTTCTCGAGCACGGCCATTGGAAAGCTGCGCGACCATTGCTCGACGAAGTCTGGTATGTCAACGTCGACCCGGACGTGCGACGGCAGCGTCTTGTTACTCGGCATATTGATTTCGGCCGGGACCCGGCTGCAGCAGAACAATGGGTTCAGAAAACTGACGAAGTGAACGCGACCTTGATTGATTTAACTAGAGAGCGAGCCGATGTTCAATTCCAGTGGTCATCGTAAGGCACATTCAGGGGTTCTAGCACCCCACGAGGCGATGCACCATGTGTTGCCTTCCTCGAGTATCTTTGGATTTCCGGCTGAACATTGATAGAACTTCGCGATGGAATCAATCAAGCGCTGGACGTTGAAATGGGCACACGGCGAGGCAGAGGTTCAAGCACTTGGTGGAATGCTTGCGCCGGTGCGCTTTGACCTTGGAGGCGGACGTTCTGTCTCTCCGGTGCACGTTGCTCCCTGGGAGGATGATGTACACCGACCTGGCCTTATGCGCGCGTTGCGCGGGGAATGGCCTTGCCTTCCGTTCGGAATGGTCGACGTACCTACGGGCTTGCCGCCCGATTTCCGGATTCGTGATGCCGATGATGACTGGGTTCACGGGTATGGCGCGAATCACATGTGGCAACTGGTGGAGCAAAGCGACCGCATGCTCACGCTTCAAATCGCCTACCCCTCTGACAGCGAGATTGAGAGGCTTGAGCGCAAGATTGAAGTGGAGCCTGACGCACCCGCGCTGGTCGTCTCACTTACCGTCCATGCCCGTCGTGACGTGAATTTGCCGTTCGCCCTTCATCCAACTTTTGCTGTTCCAGTGGGAGGCGTTGAAATCCTCGCTTGCGAGTATCAGGCCATCTACAGCTACCCCGTTCCACTAGAGCCCGGCGTCTCGCGAATTCTGCCGAACAGTACCATCTCGACCTTGAAGGAAATTCCGACCACGCAAGGGCTGATGGACGTGACCCGCCTGCCGTTGCCCGAAACAACCGAAGAGTTGTTGCAAATCGCAGAATGTAAGCCACCGTTTGTGTTGCGGTACCCGGAGCAGCACGCCGATGTATCTCTCGACTGGAATGCGGAAGAGCTTCCCGATGCGTTGCTTTGGATTAGCAACGGTGGGCGTACACACGAACCCTGGTCCGGGCGACACTTCGCCGTAGGGGTGGAACCGGCCAACAGCTTCTTTGACCTCAGCCGGGTGGCGATTCCGCCTGCCAATCATCCGCTCGCCGGCCGCACCGGAATGGTCTTCAAAGCAGGAGTGCCGCGGACCATTACGTACCGTTTGTCGGTACGGCGCTATGAAGACTAACGGCTGCGAAGGCTAAAACTGACATTGGAACGATTTTGACCGCCAAAGCGAAGGCCAATGCTACGAAACCGCTGAGTGCAGGGTTGAGACCGGACCCCATGGCATCGGCTTCGCCGTAAGAGAGGGTCGGGTACCGCTGCACCGGCAAGACTTTGGCGGCGTTCCGGACAGACAAAAAACCGCGCGAGCCAGCAAAGGCCGCGCGGTTATTTCATGGACTGTCGAAACACGAGGCCGTCGCGCGCCGCCTGGTCTTGAGTGTGGATGCATAGCCACAGTGCATCGAGAGGATGAACCGAAGCCATTTTTATATCTAGGCGTAAACCCTTATGATTGGTCGCGTGCATGCGTCTGCATGCGCCTGCCTGCCGCTGGCTAGCACGATGCGCTGACGCAGCGCCAATCCGCGTTTCCTTGGAGCACACCGTTCGGATGCTGAATCGCAAGTCCAACCCGTCGTCTTCGCAACGCTGGTCGAACTGGCTGTATGCCGTCGTCAGCGCGATCTACCGCAAGCGGCCGGTATGGATGGTGTCGTTTTCGACGAGCGAAGCCAGTCTGTCCGAAGGTTTGAGGGCGGCGTGCGCGTCGACGGCCATGCTCGCGCTCGGCAACGTGCTGCACGAACCGGCCTTCGCGTGGGCCGCGATCGGAGCCTTCTGGACCTGCCTCGCCGACGCGGCCGGCTCGAACCGCGCCCGCTTTGCGTCGATGATGGGCTTCGCGGTGCTGTCCACGCTGTGCGGTGGCCTGACGGCTTACGCTTCCGGCGCTGGAGCCGTGTTCGCCGCGCTCGCGGTGCTGGTATTTACGACACTCGGCGCGTTCGGCAGGATCTGGGGCGCGGCCACTTCGCAGGTGACGATTCTCGCGGCGACCGCATGCGTCGTGATGGTCGACCGGCCGATGCACAGTGTTCGGCAAGGCATGGCGTTTCTCGGCATCTATCTGGTCGGATGTCTGTTTGCCGTGGCGCTGAGCCTGACGGTCTGGCGCATTCATCCGTTCGGCACGAGCCGCTCGACGCTGCGCGCCGTGTACCTGCGTCTCGCCGATATCGCACTGGACAGCGCCCGCCTGCTCGAGCGGCGCGCGGCACGCGGCGAGTGGGCCACGCATGCCGCGAAATTTCGCGCCGATGCCCGCGCCGCGCTGGAGCGCTCGCGCAAAGTGCTGGCGCGCGTGCCCGCGTCGAGAACGGGCGGCCGTGAAACCTACGACACGCTGCTCGGCTTGCTGACTGACGGCGAAGCGTTGTTCGCGTACCTGATCGCCGTCTCCGGTGCATGTGAACGAGTCCCCGACGACGCATGGCGCGCGAAACGCGCGGCCCGCCTGCTGACAGTCATGGGCGACGTGCTGCGCGGCATCGGCGCGGCCGCCAACGACGCGCAGTGGGCGCGTCTCGCCGATCTGCAACTTCGCTTGCGGCGTTTTGCGCGGCGGCTCGAAACCGCCTTGATGGAACCCGTGAAGCTGAAGTCCGATTTCGAACTGGTCGACTTCACGCCGGTGCATGCGCAGCCCGAAGGCTGGCGCGACAGCGCCGCGCGGCGCTTCACGCGAACCTGGTCGACGCTCAAGGCCAACCTGTCGGTCGAATCTGTTGGCTTGCGGCATGCGGCGCGCGTCGGCGTGACGACCACCACGGGCTTTCTCGTGATCCGTGCGCTCGGCCTTCCGTTCGGCTATTGGGCCACCATGGCGACGCTGCTGATCCTGCAACCGTCGATTGCCGCGACCTGGCCGCGCAGTATCGAGCGGGCGGCGGGCAGCATCGTCGGCGGCGTGCTGGCGGCGGGTATCGGTTACGCGATCCATTCGCCGCTCGGCATTTCGCTCGCGGTGTTTCCGCTGGTGATGGCGACCATGGCGCTGCGTCCCGTCAGCTACAGCCTCTTCGTGCTGTTCCTTACGCCGACCTTCGTGCTGGTGGCCGACTTCGCGACGCCGGGCGCGAGCGAATTCGCCTATGCGCTCACGCGGCTCGGCAACAACGTGCTCGGCTGCGTGTTGGCGCTGCTGGCCACGTTCTATCTCTGGCCGACGCGCGAAAAGATCGACTATCGCGCGTATCTGGCCGAGGCGGTGCGCGCCAATCTCGCCTATCTGAGGGCCGCGCTGGAATCGCCTCGCCGCAGCGAGAAGGACATGGAGCGCTTGCGCCGCGCTGCCGGTCTGGGCAGCAATAACGCGGAGGAAGCCATTGGCCGGATGCGCCTTGAAAAACTCGAGGACTCGATGGTCGATACCGTCACGCTGACGGTGCTGAGCGTGTTGCGAAGAATGGCCGGCACCGCGACGCAACTGCGCCTGAGTACGAACCGGCGCGATATGCACGATGAACTCGGCGCGTGGGTCGCGACCGTGAGCGCGGACATCGACACCGCGTTGAGTCGAAATTTGCGGCCGGTGCGCCTCGCGCTTCCCGCGCGAGACGGGCTGACCTCACTGGAAGCCGATGCGGTGGGCGAGCTTGCGCTGATGCATCGGCTGCTCAACGAGCGGATGCGCGAGGCGAGGGGATAGCCAAGGCAGTGCAAGTCGGCACGAAGCTCAAGCATCAGGACTTGCTGGTTTGCTCTTCTTGAGCTTGCTCGTCGTCGGCAATCGTTTCGGGCTCAGGCAAAGGCATCACCGATTCGAGCGTACGCATGCCCGCCGCAAGCGCACGCTTTTCGGACGGCGACAGCCGCTTGACCCAATACTCCGCGCGTGACGCGCTTGACCGATCCGTCAATTCGAACGACGCCAGCACCTGCACCGGCTTGCGCGAACGCGTATAACGCGCGCCCTCGCCACTCACGTGTTTGTCGAAGCGCGCCTGCACATCGACGGCGATGCCTGTGTAGACGCTGCCGTCCGAGCATTCGAGCAGATAGAGAAACCAAGCCATGAATGCGCTTCAGCCTTTGAACGGATTGTGTTCGCGCAGCTCGTCCACATACGCGTGGATGCTGTTCTTTTCGTTGTCGAGAAAGTGGCCGACCGCATCGGCGAAAGCGGGATGCGCGAGCCAGTGCGCCGAACGCGTTACCGTGGGCAGGAAGCCGCGGGCCATCTTGTGCTCGCCTTGGGCGCCGCCTTCGAACGCGCCGAGCTTTTCCTCGATGCAGAATTCGAGCGGCTGGTAGTACGCCGTTTCGAAGTGCAGGCACGGCACGTGTTCGAGCGCGCCCCAATAGCGGCCATACAGCGTGCCGCCGGTTTTCGCGTCGCGCTGATACACCACGAGCGAACTCGCGATCGGCTTGCCTTCGTATTCGGCGATCACGAGCAGCAGGTTCTCCGGCATCGACGCGCCGATCATGCGGAAGAAATCGAGGTTCAGATACGGACTCGAAAAGTGCTCGCGATACGTCTGCCGATAGCACTTGCTGAAGAAACGCCAGTCCGCGTCCTGGATGTCCTCGCCGCGAATCCGGCGCATCGTCACGCCGGCCTCGTGCACTTTACGGCGCTCGGCGCGAATGTTCTTGCGCTTCTTCTGTTCGAGCGTGGAGAGGAAATCGTCGAAGTCGCGATAGCCGTCGTTCAGCCAATGAAACTGCACGCCTTCGCGTTGCATCATGCCCATTTCGGTGAGCGCGTCCGCTTCCGTTTCGGTGGGAAACAGCACGTGCAGCGAAGACACGTCGGCCTGTTCGGCGAACGCCATCAGCGTAGCCGCCAGATGCCTGAGCGCATGCGTATCCGCCGACAGCAACCGGTTGCCTTGCACCGGCGTGAAGGGCACCGCGCACAACAGCTTCGGGTAATACGGCAAACCGTTGCGCTTGTAGGCGTCGGCCCAGGCCCAGTCGAACACGTACTCGCCGTACGAGTGCCCTTTCAGATACACGGGCGCGGCCGCCACGAGCTTGTCCGTGCGCGGGTCGGTCAGCGTGACGAATTGCGGCGCCCAGCCGCTATCCGCCACCGCGCAGCGGGTCGCATGCAAGGCGCTCAAGAACTCATGCCGCAGAAACGGCGTGGGCTGCGACTGCTGCGCGAGAAGGGCATTCCATTCGGCGGCGTCCACCTCGGAGGGCGACGCCAGAATGCCCGTGCGATAATCAAAGCGTTCCTGGTTCAATCTGTGTGACTGTTCCCAATGAGCGGCGCGGCGCTCTGAGCGCGATGCCGTTCGTTTATCCGATTTGTCCATTCCGTCGAGCTAACCAGCCGCGGTACTCGCAAGCCACGTCGGCTTGCCTGTCGATCCTGCCATGAAGACCCGAATCGCTCTTGCTCAAATCAATGTCACCGTCGGCGACTTCGCCGGCAACGTCGCGAAGATCGTCGCTGCCGCGCGCACCGCGCACAACGATGGTGCGAAGCTGCTGATCGCGCCTGAACTCGCGCTGTCCGGCTACCCGCCCGAAGATCTGCTGCTGCGTCCCGCGTTCTATGCCGCGAGTGCGGCGGCGTTGGCCGACCTCGCTCTCCAACTGAAGCCGTTCGCCGGCCTGCATGTGATCGTCGGCCATCCCCTACGTGATGTTGCGCACAGCGCGGCGCACGGCCATGGTAATGCAAACGCGCCGATCGAGCGCGGCGTGCCGCCGGTCGATACCTTCAACGCGGCCTCGCTGATCGTCGACGGAGAAGTGCGCGGCACCTATCGCAAGCAGGATTTGCCCAACACCGAGGTGTTCGACGAGAAGCGCTACTTCGCGTCCGACCCGCAGCCGTTCGTGTTCGAGCTGGACGGCGTGAAGTACGGCGTGGTGATCTGCGAGGACGCATGGCATGCGTCGGCTGCGCAAATGGCGAAGGCGGCGGGCGCGCAAGTGGTGCTGATTCCGAACGGTTCGCCGTATCACCTGAACAAGGAAGCGGTGCGCTTCGACATTCTGCGCGCACGGATTCGCGAGACCGGATTGCCGATGGTCTATGTGAACATGGTCGGCGCGCAGGACGAGCTGGTGTTCGACGGCGGCTCGTTCGTCCTCGACGCGCAAGGCGAACTGGTCGCGAAGATGGCGCAGTTCGAGGAAGCGACCGCGATCGTCGAATTCGAAGACGGCAAGCCGCTGCCCGCGCCGATCGCGCCGGAGCTGTCGATCGAGGCGCAGGTCTATGCCGCGCTCGTGATGGGCGTGCGCGACTATATCAACAAGAACGGTTTCCCGGGCGCGCTGATCGGCCTGTCCGGTGGCGTGGATTCGGCGCTGGTGCTGGCCGTCGCGTGCGATGCGCTCGGCGCGGACCGGGTGCGCGCGGTGATGATGCCGTCGCGCTACACCGCGGACATTTCCACCACCGACGCCGCCGAGATGGCGCGCCGCGTCGGCGTGCGCTACGACGAAATCGCGATCGCGCCGATGTTCGACGCGTTCCGCGGCTCGCTCGCGCAGGAGTTCGCGGGCCGCGCCGAAGACGCCACCGAAGAAAACATTCAGGCGCGCATTCGCGGCACCCTGCTGATGGCGCTCTCGAACAAGTTCGGCTCGATCGTGCTGACCACCGGCAACAAGAGCGAAATGGCGGTGGGCTACTGCACCCTGTACGGCGACATGGCCGGCGGCTTCGCGGTCATCAAGGACATTGCGAAGACGCTCGTCTACCGCCTGTGCCACTACCGCAACCAGGCTACCACTTTCGACAAGCGGGACGTCATTCCCGAGCGGATTCTGACGCGCGCGCCGTCGGCGGAACTGCGCGAGAACCAGACCGATCAGGACAGCTTGCCGGAGTACGAAGTCCTCGATGCGATCATGCGCATGTACATGGAAGAGGACCGCTCGCTCGCCGAAATCATCGCGGCGGGCTATGCGGTCGAAGACGTCAAACGCGTCACGCGCCTCATCAAGATCAACGAATACAAGCGGCGTCAGGCGCCGATCGGCATTCGCGTCACGCATCGCGCGTTCGGGCGCGACTGGCGTTATCCGATCACGTCGCGCTACACCGAACCGGTGGAGTGAGCCGCGGCGAATGACTGCGGACTAACCCGAAGCGCGTGCCGGATTGCCGCAACGCATCCGGCGCGGCGTAGAATAAAAACATCCATTTCCCTTTCACTCTTCCAGACACGAGACGAGGTTCGCCATGAAGCGCATCACTGCAGTCATCAAACCGTTCAAACTTGACGAAGTGCGCGAGGCGCTCGCCGAAGTCGGCCTCACCGGGCTGACCGTGACCGAGGTCAAAGGCTTCGGCCGTCAGAAAGGCCATACCGAGCTCTATCGTGGTGCAGAGTATGTGGTCGACTTTCTGCCGAAAGTGAAGATCGAAGTGGTGGTGGCCGACAATCAGTGCGACCAGGTGATCGACGCGATCATCGGCGCGGCGCGCACCGGCAAGATCGGCGACGGCAAGATTTTCGTCGCGGACGTCGAGCGCGTGATCCGCATTCGTACGGGCGAAGAAAACGAAGCAGCGGTTTGAAGCACCAGAGTTCGTCGCCTCAAAGCAGGTGTCAAGCGTCGGGATTTGCCAACTGCAGTCAGCCGCACAACCATGAGTGCACCGCGCCGGTGCGTTCGAGTGGTGGCAAAACCGTGCGCTCAAATAAAAAACGGTGCGATACCCTTTCGGACATCGCACCGATACGCGCCTCTCGCAGCAGCGTGAAAAAGATTCTCTTGAAGAACTCTTGATTACACCCCGAAGGAAGTCCCTTCGGGGAACACCGTTCGATTAGAACGAGTGTTGAATACCTGCGTACACGCCCGACTGGCTGTGACCCGGCAGCGGGTTGTCCGTGCTGGTTGCCGTACCGGCGTTGTTAGCATTCAGGCCGTAGTTAGCCGTCTTGCTGTTTTGCGTCGTTGCGATCTGGATGTCCAGCAGCGTGCGCTTGGACAGGTTGTACGAGCCGCCGATCGTGTAGATCGTCGCGTTGCCTGCGCCATTGTTGCCGTTCACGTGGTAGACCGCCGCGATCAGCGCTGCAGCCGGCGTTGCTTGCCACGTCACACCGCCCCATTCGTGATCCAGAGTGGTCGGCTGGCCCGGCAGAACGTTCTGCGCACCTGCCGAACGGACAGCCTGGTAAGCAGCCTGAACCTTGAACTGGCCGAGGAAGACGTTCACGAGAGCCGAGTATTCACGCGATGCCGCGAATACGCCGTTGCCGATATTGGCCGTATTGACCGCGCTCGGGTTCGGGCCGTACAGCACGCCGTTAGCCGGATTGCGGATTTCGTCGTAAATACCGCGAATCTGGAACAGCGAGCTCGTGTAGGTAACCTGCGCGCCAGCTTCGCGACCTTGCGGGGTCGTGCCGTTGCCGTTCCAGCTCGTTGCGTTCGACAGCGCGTATTGACCGTAGAAGTCAAAGCCGGCGATCTTCGGCGACTGGTATGCGAAGTTGTTGCTCGATTGCGGCCAGTTGCGGCCACGCACCAGCGATGCCGACGACCAGTTCGATTGACCGAACGGGTCGAAGTCCCACACGCCGTTCGAGATGTACAGCATGCGGCCCATCGTGAACGTACCGTACTGGTCGTTCGACAAGCCGACAGTTGCCCAACGATTGAAGAGACCGCCGCCGCCAGGACCTGCACCCGTCATGGTGTTGAAGGAGCCTTCCAACTGGAACAGGACCTTGTTGCCGCCACCGATGTCCTCAACGCCCTTCAAGCCCCACAGACTGGTACCCCAGTCGCCGCTTTCTGCGCGCCAGCGGTTCGTGCTGCCAGTTGCCTGGCCAGCTGCGTTCGAGCCTTGCGGAACGCCCGTCATGTATTCGATACCGGCGTCAAGGCGGCCGTACAGCGTCACGCTGCTTTGGGCGTGCGCAACAACACCGGCTGTCATCAGCGCAGCGGCGAGCAAAGCTTTCTTCATCTTCTCCTCCATACCCTGTCAAAAAGTGAAACCCAGTACTGCGAATGGTGCTCGGCCGCGATTTGCGCCGAACAGAAATCGGTACCAGGGAGATTAGCGGGTGGATTGGGTCTCCTGCCGTGACGTGTAGCCTTGGGGCTATCTGGTCGCCATGCCGATCCCTCGCCGACCGGTTCTCCTCTGTGCTTTGAAGTGAAACTACTTTTAATGAACTTTGTTTTGCTACTTTGGTTACTAATTTATCAAAAATACCCTGAACTGGGAGAAGAAATTAGTACCTGCCTCGATCGATGTCTCCAAATTGCAATACGAATGTGCGCGACGACCCGTTACAAGGCCTTCGAAAAACGCGAAAACCCTTATGCGACAAGGGAATCACGGATCGGCGCGGGCAACGTTAAGGATTGCCACTATTGACGCTTTAAATGCGGCAGAGTAGGGCGAAAAGGCGGGAGTTCGAGGCTTGCGGGGCGCGGTTTTCGCGGCGGAAATCGCCGGAATGCACAGGTGAGCGAAACAAAAAAGGCGCTAGTAAGCGCCTTGTAATGCTACTTTGACTACAACCCAAATAGCGGGCTGAATCCGGGGTTTTGTTGAGTTTATTATTTGAGGCTTCCGGACAGGAACTGCTTGAGCCGGTCGCTCTTCGTGTTCCTGAATACTTCGTCGGGATGGCCTTCTTCTTCCACCCGGCCTTGATGCAGAAACATCACGTGATTCGACACGTTGCGCGCAAACGCCATTTCATGCGTGACGACGATCATCGTGCGGCCTTCTTCGGCGAGCGTCTGCATGACCTTGAGCACTTCGCCGACCAGTTCGGGGTCGAGCGCGGAAGTCGGTTCGTCGAACAGCATCACATCCGGATGCATGGCCAGCGCACGCGCGATCGCGACACGCTGCTGCTGCCCGCCTGAAAGATGTGACGGATATTGCTTCTCCAGGCGTGGCGCGAGCCCCACCTTTTCCAGATACTCACGCGCGCGATCTTCGGCTTCCTTGCGCTTCAGACCCAGCACGTTGACGGGCGCCTCGATGATATTTTCGAGCACGTTCATGTGCGACCACAGGTTGAAGTGCTGGAACACCATCGACAGCCTGGTCCGCACGCGCTGCAACTGCTTCGGGTCCGACACGCGCAACGCGCCGTTCTTGCCAATCTGCGTGCGCACTTCCTCACCGTCGACAAAGATGCGCCCGGCGTTCGGCTGCTCGAGAAAGTTGATACAGCGGAGCATCGTGCTCTTGCCCGAACCGGACGAGCCGATCACGCTGATCACATCGCCGGCGTTGGCCTTGAGCGACACGCCCTTGAGAACTTCGTTGTCGCCGTACTGTTTGTGAAGCTCGTCGACGAAGAGCTTTTGCTTCTTGGTGGTCATCAGGATCCTTGGGCATGCTTACTTGCGGAGGGCGCGGTGCCCCGGGTTACTTGCCTTGCGGCCGCAGGTAAGCGAGCCAGCGGCGCTCGGCGCGGCGGAACAGCCACACGAGCGCGAAAGAAATGCACAGATAGAGCAGGGCTGCGATGCCGAATGCATTGAACGACTGATACGTCGCGGAGTTCACATCGCGCGCGATCTTGAGAATGTCCGGCACGGTCGCGGTAAACGCGACGGTGGTCGCATGCAGCATCAGGATCACTTCATTGCTGTAGTAGGGCAGCGCGCGGCGCAATGCCGACGGCAGAATCACGCGCCGGTACAGCGTGAACGACGACATGCCGTACGCGCGTGCCGCTTCGATCTCGCCGTATGGCGTCGCCTTGATCGCGCCGGCGAAAATCTCGGTGGTGTACGCGCAGGTGTTCAGCGTGAAAGCGAGCAGCGTGCAATGCATGCCGTCGCGGAAGAACGCATTGGTGAGCTCGTGATTGCGAATGACTTCGAGGCTGTACAAGCCGGTGTAGCAGAGCAGCAGTTGCACGTACAGCGGCGTGCCGCGGAAGATGTACGTATACAGCCACACGAGGCGGGAGAGCCACTTCCTCTTCGACACGCGCGCCACCGCGAACGGAATCGACAGGCAGAAGCCGAGCCCGATCGACACCACCAGCAGCCACAGCGTGATCGCGACGCCGGTGATGCGATAGCCGTCGGTGTAGAGATAGTTGCGCCAGTATTCCTGAATGATCTCGATCATAGATCCGCCTTTCGCACGCCGGTCGAGTAACGCTTTTCGAGGTACATCAGCACGAAGTTGGACACTGTGGTGATGACGAGATAGATCGCCCCTGCGAACAGGGTGAAGAAGAAGAACCGCAGCGTGCCTTTGCCGGCGTCCTGCGAAGCCTTGACCACGTCGGCGAGACCGATGATCGACACCAGCGCGGTGGCCTTCACCATCACCTGCCAGTTGTTGCCGATGCCGGGCAGCGCGAAGCGCATCATCTGCGGGAACATCACGCGGGTGAACACCTGCCAGCCCGTCATGCCGTAAGCCGCGCCGGCTTCGAGCTGGCCGCGCGGCACCGCGAGAAACGCGCCGCGGAAGGTCTCGGTGAAGTACGCGCCGTAAATGAAGCCGAGCACCGCGACGCCGGCCACGAAGGGATCGATGTCGATCTGGTCCCAGCCGAGCAGATCGGTCAGGTTGTTCAGCCAGATCTGGATGCTATAGAAGAGCAGAAGCATCAGCACCAGGTCGGGCACGCCGCGCACGAGCGTGGTGTAGACCGTGCCGACGCCGTAGGAGAAACGGTTTTTCGACAGTTTCGCCGCCGCGCCGAGCAGGCCCAGCACGAAAGCGAACGCCAGCGACAACACCGCCAGTTTGACGGTCTGCCAGGTGCCGTTGAGGAGCAGCGGGCCGTAGCCTTGAAGGAACATATGGGGTCCTTGACGATGTGTTTGCGACACACCGCGAAAGACGCGGCCAACTCTGCGCCGCGTTTGCCGCGAGCCTGAGGCTCGCTGTGACCTGCGGCGCACAGCGCACCGCTGTGCAAATCATGACTGCATGGCCGTTGCCGGTCTTGCAGCGCGCTTTTCGACTCTCGTTGTGAAACTGCTTGTGAATCTACTGCCGACTGTATTACGAAGCCTCGTGAAAGCCCATGCGGGCGAGCCCCGAGTTTCGTGGGTGCTGCATTCTGTGCCCGGGTTCAGTGTCCAGACTCGATGCCCGGCTCAATGCCCGGGATAGATGTCGAAGTCGAAGTACTGCTTCTCGAGCTTCCTGAACGTGCCGTCCTGGTGAACCTGCGCCAGCGCCTGGTTGAACATCGCCTTCAGCTCGGCGTCGTCCTTGCGCAGGCCGATGGCCGTGCCTTCGCCGATCGTCTTCGGGTCCTTCACTTCCGGGCCCGCCCAGCCGAAGCCTTTGCCGCGCGGCGTCTTCAGGAAACCGGCATCGGTCTGCACTTCGTCCTGCAAGGCGGCGTCCAGACGCCCCGAAGCGAGGTCGGCGTACACCTGATCCTGATTCTGATAAGGCACCACGGTCACGCCTTTGGGCTCCCACCAGACTTTGGCGTAGGCTTCCTGAGTCGAACCCTGTTCGACGCCGACGCGTTTGCCCTTCAGCGAATCAGCCGTGGGCAGCAGCGGCGAGCCTGCCTTGGCAATCATGCGGGCGGGGGCGTCGAACAGCTTGTCGGAGAAGTCGATCTGCTCGCGGCGCTTGTCCGTGATGGTCAGCGACGACACGATCGCGTCGTACTTCTTGCCCTTCAACGCCGGAATGATGCCGTCGAGATCCTGCTCGACCCACACGTATTTCACGTTCATCTTCGCGCACAGTGCGCGGGTCAGATCGGCGTCGAAGCCGACCACCTGACCGTTGGGCGCCTTGGATTCGAACGGCGGATAGCTGGCGTCCACCCCGATTCGCACGGTTTTCCACTCTTTCGCCAGCGCGCCGGTGGCCATGACCGCAAGCGCCACGCAGAGTGCGAACTTCTTCATGTTTCTCCTGGGTCAAACTGATCGTCGTGGTGCTTCGATCTCGACGACCGCCGGCTCGTGGCCGGCCGTCGCTATTCTAGGCGGTCAAAATTGTCGCGCCGCTCGGGTTTCTGCTGCGGAGCGCGGCGCGTGCATCCGATGCATCGAGGCAGTCCGGCGCGGGTCTGAAAACTGCAGCCGACCCACCGCGGCCCGCCATGCCGGGCTCGCCGGTGCGCCTTCGGCACGCACGCAATCTCGAAAAGCGCGGTATTTTACCCGAACAGGGACGAGGCGCCAGTCCGGGACGCCGGCGGCGGCAAACTGGCGCGCGCGGACGTTGTGCGGGCGCGACGCTGCTGCTTTCTTTCCAGACCGTGCGGGGCCGGTCGCGCTTGCGGCGGATGCGCGACTCATGTGCGGGGCGTTTGTCGTACCTATGCCGGGACCGGAATCGCAGCCGCGGTCTTGCACGCGCGGCCGGAACATCGCCCGGACCAGCGCCGGACCGCGCCAACGCGCGATTGCACGGATTTATGGAACGATCCGGTGCACCCGCGCCGATTGTTTAGTGCAGGCCATGCCCATACATTCTCGGCATCGCTATTTACTCACCGGGAGTACTTCCATGTTCGAGATTCGCCGCTCCGAAGAACGCGGTCACGCCAACCACGGCTGGCTCGACTCGTATTACAGCTTCTCGTTTGCCGACTATCGCGATCCCCAGCACGTGCATTTCGGCCCGCTGCGGGTCATCAACGAGGACCGTATCGCCGGCGGCGAGGGCTTCGGCACGCACGGCCATCGCGACATGGAAATCGTCACGTATGTGCTGGAAGGCGCGCTGGCCCACCGCGACAGCATGGGCAACGGCTCGACGATCCGCCCCGGCGACGTGCAGCGCATGAGCGCCGGCACGGGCGTGCAGCACAGCGAGTTCAACGCGTCCCAGGACGAATCGGCGCATCTGCTGCAGATCTGGGTAATTCCGCAACGCGCGGGCGATCAGCCCAGCTACGAGGAAAAGCGCTTCGACGCCGCCGACAAGCGCGGCCGCCTGCGCGTGGTCGCGTCGCCCGACGGCCGCGACGGTTCGGTGACGATCCATGCGGATGCGTCGATTTACGCGGCGTTGATCGATGGCGCGGAATCCGCCACGTTCGCGCTGCCCAAAGGACGGCTCGCCTATGTGCACGTGGCGCGCGGCGAGCTGACGGTGAACGGCGAGACGCTCCATGCGGGCGACGCCGCCAAGCTCAGCGACACGGATACGGTGACGCTGGAGAAGGGCGAGAACGCTGAAGTGCTGCTGTTCGATCTGGGGCAGCTCAACGGCTAAGCCGTGCCCGTTCGGTTGCGCTTTCACTGAAGGAATAGTTGAAGGCGCAACGAGCAAGCCTCACGCTTGCATCGCGACGGTCCGCACGCACACACCGCGCCGCATCGCGTAGTCAAAAAAACGCCACGGAAGGCCAACCTCCGTGGCGTTTTTGCATCCAGCAACGCAGACGGCCGCGCGGGCCGCCTGTGCATCGATACCGGGCCGCTTACTGATTGGCCGCCGGCGCCGATGCCGCGCCCTTGCGATGCTCCCAGCGCTCGTGCATCTTTTCATGACGCGACTCCATCTTCGCAAAGCGCTGTTTGAGCTCCGTGCTGACGGTGGTCTTCTGCTGGTCGTTCAGGCCGTTGTAGAACTTGAGCCAGGCATCCGAGGTTTGCTGACGCAGTTGCGCGTCTTTCTGCTCGACTTGCTGATGCGCGGCCGCCATGGCGTTCAAATCCAGGATCGGCTGTTGCTGCGCAGCCTTGAACTGGTTCTTGATCTGTTCATGATTGGCGCGCATGGCCTCGTGGTTCTGCTTCATGGTGTCGAGCGCGGCTTGCCACTGCTTTTCCTGATCCGCGTTCAGCTTCAACTGATCGTGGAGCTGGGTCAATTGCTTCATGAAGTGGCCGTGCCAGCCGCCGGGGCCGCCGTGTTCGGCGGGTTGTGCGGCATAGGCAGCGCCCGCGCCGATGGCGAGAGCAGTGGCGGCAACGGCGAGAACGCGCGACATCTTTTTGGTAGACATGTGAGACTCCCTGTAATGGAATAGCCGACGATGCAACCGGTTAAAGTGGACGGCCTGCATTCGGTAAGACACAGCGTAGAGAACTGCGCAGTTCGCTGTGTTACGTGGCAGGATGCGGCTGTTACGGGGGATTACGCACACCTTTCACCGTAACACCCGGTAACCCTTGGGGCCGGTTTGAAATCGAAAACCCATCCTGCTGCGCGTTAAACTTCATCCCATGGCTACTCAAATACTTGTTGTCGACGACGACGTTGAATTGCGCGATCTGCTCCGCGACTATCTGGCCCGCCAGGGCATCGAGGTTTCGGTGCTGCACGACGCGGGCTCGCTCGAGCGTAGGCTCGAACGCGAGCGCCCGGATCTGATCGTGCTCGACCTGATGATGCCGGGGGTCGACGGGCTCACGGCGCTGCGCAAGCTGCGCGCGTCGGGCGACGACATCCCCGTGATCATGCTCACGGCGCGGGCGGACGACGTCGACCGCATCGTCGGGCTGGAACTCGGCGCGGACGACTACCTCGGCAAGCCGTTCAATCCGCGCGAGTTGCTCGCGCGCGTACAGGCGGTGCTGCGCCGCCGCCGCACGCTGCCGTCGGCGGCGGCGCCGGAGCAGCGCGAGCCGTTCAATTTCGGCCGCTTCACGCTGGACTTCCAGTCGCGCACGCTGCATCTGGAAGACAAGCCGCTCACGTTGTCGGGCAGCGAATTCGCGTTGCTGAAGATTTTCGTCAATCACCCCATGCGCACGCTCACGCGCGAGCGTCTGCTCGAACTGCTGCACGGTCCGGAATACGACGGCACCGACCGCGGCATCGACGTGCAGGTCTGGCGTCTGCGCCGCATTCTCGAAACCGATCCGTCCACACCGCGCTTCATTCAGACTGTGCGCGGCCGCGGCTACGTGTTCGTGCCCGACGGCGAACAGCATGCGCCGGCCCATTGATTCGCTGTTCGGGCGGCTAGCGCTGCTAGTCGTCGCGGTGCTGCTGCTGTCGCATTTCGCGTGGTACGCGCTCATGCGCCTAGAGCGCAGTCAACTGCAAACGCGCTACGCGGTCGAGGAAGCGACCTTCCTCGTCGACGCGGTGCGTCAGCACGTCGCCCGAACGCCGGATCAGCCATTGCCGTCGCGCGTCAAACTGGTCGACCCGGCGAGCCCTGAAGTGCCGCCGGAGGCCGTGGACATGCCGCCGCCGCTCGAACGCTTCGTCGAAGACGTGCGCGACCGCATGCCGTCCGGCACGCAGGTGCGCGTCGGCCTGCCGGGTCGTCCGCCCACGCTATGGGTGCGCGCCACCTCCGACCGAAGCTGGATCGTCGTACCGGTGCAGCCGTTGCGCACGCCGCGCTCGCTCGACCGCACGGTGCTGTGGCTTGCCATCATTTTCTCGTTCGCGGTGATGGCGGCGCTGTTCGCCGCGTGGGCGCTGCAGCAGCCGTTGCGCTCGCTCGCCCAGGCGGTGGCGCGCTTCGGCCGCGGCTTGCCGGTGCCGCCGGTGCCGGAGCGCGGGCCGCGCGAATTGCGTCAACTCACGCACGGCTTTAATCAGATGGTCCAGGAAGTGGCGCGCACGGAAAACGACCGCGCCGTGATGCTGGCGGGCGTCGCGCACGATCTGAAAACGCCGCTCGCGCGTTTGCGGCTGCGCGCCGAAATGATGGACGAAGTGAAGATGCGCGACGGCGTGGTGCGCGATGTCGATTCCATGACGCATATCGTCGAACAGTTTCTGGTGTTCGCGCACGACGGCGCCGATCGCAGCGAAGCGGTGGAAGTGGACGCGCAGTGCGAGCGGGTGGTGCGCAGCTATCGCGCGGTAGCCTCCGGTGTGGCCACCGTGCAGACGGAACTCAATGCGGGGCCGGCGTTCCTGTTGCCCGCCGCCACGCTCGACCGGATTCTGTCGAACCTGCTCGACAACGCGCATGCCTACGGTGCGCCGCCGATCGTCGTCGCCACGGCGCGTACCTCGCAGGGCTTCACCTTGTCGGTGAGCGACAGCGGCAGCGGTATCGCGGCCCAGGACCTGATCAACGCCAGCCGGCCTTTCGTGCGGCTCGATCCGGCGCGCGGCGGCAACGGCCATAGCGGTCTCGGGCTCGCCATTGTCGAGCGGCTGGTAAGGCGTGCGGGCGGGGAGTGGGAGATCGGCAACCACGGTGGCCGTGGTTTGCGAGTCTTGATGAGCTTTCCGTTTGAAGTGCTGCCGCGGGTCGCAGCGGCGTCGGAAAGCGCCTGGTAAGTCGTGCAGTGCGCGGTGTTGGCTTCCCGGCCCGCGCCGTGCCCTCGGGATCCGAACGCAAGGTTCGGAGGTGCGGCCGGAAACCGGCGCGCTAGTCCGAGAACAACGTATTCAGCGCATTCGCCGCGTCGCTATCCACCGTATTCCACGTCACCGTTTCGGCTTCGAAAATATAGTGCGTGGTGTATTTGCCGAGACGCGCCAGGATCTCTTCCTGAATCAGTTCCGGCGCCACCTCCAGTTTCAGATACCACGCGGTGGACGACAGGCGCGTCTGGAACGCGCCGTATTCAGCCAGCAGATGGTCGAACGCGTCAGCATCCTGATCGCGACACACGATCACCAAATTTCCCTTCATGCGAATCTCCCGTTAAAGCGGTAGCGGCAACCTCGATATCAGGGTCGATCATACCTGCTTCGTTAGGGGATGCCCGAGGGCGGGTCTTGCCTTGCATCAGCTTGCGTGCTGATTGAGACGCCGGTGTCTGGCGTCTGCCGAGCGCATCACCACACGTTGGCCACCGTGCGGGTGGGCGGTGCGGTGTCGTCGGGCGGCAAGGCTTCGGTGCGGTCGCGGCCGCCCGATTTCGCCGCGTAGAGCGCCATGTCGGCGCGGCTCATGATTCGCTCGGGCAGATCGTCGGGCGAGAGTTCGGTGATGCCGATGCTCACGCTCAAGCCCACCGAAGCGGGCAGCTTCGGCGAAGGGACCGCTTTCAGACGCAGCCGCAAGCGTTCGACGACTTCGTGGCCGCCGGCCAGATCCGTGGCCGGCAGCAGCAGGCCGAACTCTTCGCCGCCGAGCCGGCCGATCGCGTCGGCGCCGCGCAGCTCGGCGCGGCAGGTGTCGACGAAATGTTCGAGCGCGCGATCGCCGGCGGCGTGGCCGAAGCGGTCGTTGATCTGCTTGAAGTGGTCGAGGTCGGCGATCGCCATGCACAGCGGTTCGTTGCCGGCATGCGCGCGTTCGATCTCATGGCGCAGCAGGTCGAGAAAGTAGCGCCGCGACAGCGCGCCGGTCAGCGCGTCGTGGCGCGCCTCGGCCGACAGCAGCGTGTTGGCGGATTGCAGTTGTTCAGCGAGATCGCGCGTGGCGCGATGGTGGCGACGCTCGCGCACATACGACACCGTGATCACCCACGCCAGCGCGACTGTACCGGCCAGCGTCAGAAACACCAGCAAATGATCGCGCTTGTGATTGCGCAGCAGTTCCGGCCAGGCTACGAGCGGATCGACCAGATGCGCCGACAGCCCCGAGTTCAGGCCGCCGCGCGTCTGATAGAGCGACGGCATAGGCCGGTCGGACATGCCGAACAGTTGCCCGGCCACGGCTGACGGCACCCACGGCGCCTGTTCGCGCACTTGCGAATCCACGCTGATATGGATGTCGGGAATCGCGTCGCGCTGGTAGATGACCTTGCGCTCGGCGGGCGTCATTTGCGTGACGCGTGAGTTCGGCAGCGCGCGGCCTTCGAGCTCGCTGTTGTGCGCCATGATGATGACGCCGTTGTCGTCGGCGACGAAGGTCCCGGCGTGCGCGACCCAGTGGCGCAGCCGGGCGATCCCGACCTTGGCGACGACCACGCCGACCAGCAGACCGTCCGCGTATGCCGGCGCGGCGATGAAGATGCCGGGCTCGCCGCTCGCGCGGCCGACGCCATAGGCTTCGGAGAACGCGCCGAGCAGCGCGTTCGTCAGGTAGCCGCGCACGCGCATGTCGGTGCCGACGAAGGAGCGCTCGGCCGCGAGCGGATTGTTGATGGAGTTGCTCGAGGCGACGCAGACGCCGTTGGCGTTGACGAGCCAGATCTGGTCGAGCCCGGAGAAGCCTTGCGCGTCGTGCAGGAAGTTGCTCACGGCGCTCATCTGCTTGTCTTTCAGCAACGCGGCGCGCAGGACGGGTTCCGTCGCTTCGCCGTTCACGGCATAATTCTGGGATTGCACCAGAGCGCGCTGGACCACGTCCATTTCGGCCATGGTTGCGGGGATGGCGCGAGACATCGCAAGGTCGCTGGCGATCACTTCCGCCATGTTGTCCACGATCGACGCGGACATTTGCCGCTGCGCACGCAGGGCTGCGTCCAGCTCTTGCTGTACCATCCGGTCCGCAACCATGCCGGCCACGAACCAGCAAACCAGGACGATCAGCATGAAGCTGACCGGCCCGGTTGCCTGGCGCAAGGTTGTCCTGTTCATCGACTCTCTGATCCGTCTTGTGACATGCAACTGGCTCTTTCGTGGCAGCGCGCTTGCGCTGTTTCGCCCCTGTGGAAGCGGTCGGCAATACGCCGTCGCTGTGGCCCGGGATAAACCGATAACAGGCGTCGTCTCCTGATTTTAACCGTCATGGGGCCAGACGCCACCGTTATTGCGGGAATGCGAAGTGCGACTGCCGCGTCCATCAGGTTATTAACGGCAGCCCGGCCGGATTCTTGATGGTTGTTCGGATTTTTCGGGTGGGCTTCTGGGCTATCGCGGCAGCCGCCACGAGGGCCGAAGATGTGGTCGGCGCGCCACGATAAATAGTCTGAGTCGCGAACAGTGCTCGCTGGCGCGAGGGCGGCAATCTGAGGTTTTCCGCTATTTATTGCTATTTGCCGCGAAAGGTTGTGCCTGAAACATAGGATGGTGTAGTGTCGTGCCGTCCAAAACAAGGAAAGCTCGCCAGCCCTTACGGGCGGCGCCTGCGGCGACAGGAGTCTGGCTTGACGGTTGTGGTCCTGGGCGGGTTCGTCCACGGACACATTCGTCACCGGTTCACGTGTCTCCAACGCTAACGATTTACCGCGCACACGCGTTTTGCCATGCCTGATTTCCGCTTTCCGGACCGATCTTCAGACCGCCGCGCCGAAGCCGCGGCCTCCTTGCTGTTCTTGAGCGCATGGTTCGACGGGGAGGGCATCTGATGGACTTCAGCTTCAACCTGAAGCGCACCGCCAATGCTTCGGCATGGCGGGTGCTGCCCAACCGCTGGGACTTCGTCGCCTTCCCGCTGATCATCTGTGTGATCGCCATGGCGGCGATCGGCTTTCACGAGACCTTGGCGCCCATGTCGACGCTCAAGACTCAAGTCATCTCGCTCGACCCGGCGAACCTGCCTGAATATGCAATGCGCACCACGCTGCGCATGCTCGCGGCCATGGTCGCCTCGCTGACCTTCACACTCGTGTACGGCACGCTGGCGGCCAAGAGCCGCCGCGCCGGGCTCGTGCTGGTGCCGATTCTCGACATCCTGCAGTCGGTGCCGGTGCTGGGCTACATTTCGTTTACGGTCACCTTCTTTTTAGCCCTGTTCCCGGGGCGCGTACTCGGTGCCGAGCTCGCGGCGATCTTCGCGATCTTCACGAGCCAGGCGTGGAACATGACGTTCAGCTTCTATCAGTCGCTGCGAACCGTGCCGCGCGATCTGGACGAAGTCTCGCGCGGTTTTCACCTGACTTCATGGCAGCGCTTCTGGAAGCTGGAAGTGCCGTTCTCGATGCCGGGCCTCATCTGGAACATGATGATGTCGATGTCGGGCGGCTGGTTCTTCGTGGTCGCCTCCGAGGCAATCACGGTCGGCAACAGAACGATCACGCTGCCGGGAATCGGCGCCTATCTCGCGCAGGCGATCTCGGACAAGAACCTGCACGCGATCGGCTGGGTGATCCTCGCGATGACGGTCGTGATTCTCGCCTACGACCAGTTCCTGTTCCGTCCGCTTGTCGCGTGGGCCGACAAGTTCCGCATGGAAACCACCAGTTCGGGCGACGCGCCGGAATCGTGGCTGCTCGATCTGATCCGCCGCACCCGCCTGATCCACCGGCTGCTGGTGCCGCTCGGCTGGATGTTCGCCAAGGCCGCGCGCGTGCCGTTGCGGCTGCCGGCGTTCCAGGGGCCGCGCTTCCAGATTCCGCAGAAGCAGAAGAGTTCGCGCGTCGGCGATATCGTGTGGGCGACGCTGGTGCTGCTGACGACCGTCTATGTGGTGTATCGCGTCGTGATCTATGTGCGCACCGGTGTGTCGCTGGATGAAGTCTGGCACGTGTTCGTGCTCGGGCTGATCACGCTGCTGCGGGTGGTCGTGCTGATCGCGATCGCCTCGGTGATCTGGGTGCCGGTGGGCGTGCTGATCGGCTTGCACCCGGCGCTCGCCGAAAAGATCCAGCCGCTCGCGCAGTTTCTCGCCGCGTTCCCGGCCAATCTGCTGTTCCCGGTGTTCGTGATCGCGATCGTGCGCTTCCATCTGAACCCGGACATCTGGCTGTCGCCGCTGATCGTGCTCGGCACCCAGTGGTATATCCTGTTCAACGTGATCGCCGGCGCGACGTCGTATCCGAACGACTATCGCGAGGCGGCCAAGAACTTCCACATCCGCGGCTGGCAATGGTGGCGTCAGGCGATTCTGCCGGGCATTTTCCCGTACTACGTCACGGGCGCGATCACCGCGTCGGGCGGCGCGTGGAATGCGAGCATCGTCGCGGAATTCGTGCAATGGGGCGACACCAAAGTGGCCGCGCACGGTTTGGGCGCTTACATTGCGCAGTCCACCGCCGCGGGCGACTATCCGAAGATCATCGTGGGCATTGCCGTGATGTCCCTGTTCGTGACGCTGTTCAACCGCCTGCTGTGGCGTCCGATGTACGCCTACGCCGAAGCCAAGCTCCGGCTCGATTGAGTAATAAAGGCAAAACGCGATGCAAAATCCTAAAGCTGCTATGACCGCCGCGCCGATCCAGACCCCGCCGAAGCCGCCGCGCCTCGGCGAAGAGATCCTGCTCGTCAAGGACGTGTGCCGCGGCTTCAACAAGTCGCAGGGCGAACTGCTCGTCCTCGACGACGCGAATCTGTCGCTGCGCGAAGGCGAGATCGTCGGACTGCTTGGACGTTCGGGCTCGGGCAAGTCGACGCTGTTGCGCATCATCGCCGGTCTGATCGAGCCGACCGACGGTGAAGTCACCTACATGGGCAAGCCGCTCGACGGTCCCGCCAAGGGCGTCGCGATGGTGTTCCAGACCTTCGCGCTGTTTCCGTGGCTGACCGTGCTGCAAAACGTGGAAGCGGGTCTCGAAGCGCAAGGCGTCGGCGCGAGCGAGCGGCGCACGCGCGCGCTGGCGGCGATCGACCTGATCGGTCTGGACGGTTTCGAAAACGCCTATCCGCGCGAGTTGTCGGGCGGCATGCGCCAGCGCGTCGGCTTTGCGCGCGCGCTGGTGGTCGATCCCACGCTGCTGCTCATGGACGAGCCGTTCTCCGCGCTCGACGTGCTGACCGCCGAAACGCTGCGTACCGATCTGCTCGATCTGTGGACGCAAGGCCGCATGCCGATCAAGGCCGTGCTGATCGTCACGCACAACATCGAGGAAGCGGTGTTCATGTGCGACCGCATTCTGGTGTTGTCGTCGAATCCGGGCCGTGTGATCGCCGAAATCAAGGTGCCGTTCAAGCATCCGCGTAATCGTCTGGACCCGGCTTTCCGCCGGCTGGTGGACGATATCTACGCGAAGATGACCGCGCGTCAGACCGACGAAAAGACCAAGAAGGGTCTCGAGCTGCATAGCTGGCTGCCGCACGTGTCGACCAACCTGATGGCCGGTCTGATCGAAACGCTGGCCGCGGCGCCGTACCACGGCCGCGCCGATATGCCGGAAATCGCCCGTTCGCTGCATCTGGAGGTGGACGATCTGTTCCCGGTCGCCGAAGTGCTGCAGCACCTCGGTTTCGCCGACATACGCGAAGGCGACATTTTCCTGACGCCGCCGGCGCGCGTGTTCTCCGAGTTCGGCACCCAGGAACGCAAGATGATGTTCGCCGAGCATCTGTTGCGGCACGTGCCACTCGCCGCGCGAATCAAGAAGGTGCTCAACGAACGGCCGGGGCATCGCGCGCCGCGCGTGCGCTTCGAGCAGGAGCTGGAGGATTTTCTGTCGGACAGCGCCGCGGAAGAAACGCTCGACGCGGTCATCAACTGGGGCCGTTATGGCGAGATCTTCTCGTACAACGACCAGACCGAAATCTTCAGTTTGGAAGACGTGGAGTCTTAAGCGCGTTCGAGTTGCGCGTTTGAGTCGATTAAGACGCGCGAAGCCGGCTCAAAGCGAAAACGGCAGGGGAGACCCTGCCGTTTTTTCATTTCCGCGCCTTTATTGCAGACTGCCCCAGCGTGCGACGGCCGGTTCCGCGGACGCCCACTTCCAGCCTTTGTCCTGCTGACACGCACTCGCCGTGTACCAGTCCTCATGCGCGTTCGGGCCATCGCCGTCCTGCACCGAGAACACGAATTCCTTGCAGAGCGCGAGGGCCGAACCGAACGCACGCGTCACGCGCACCTGGCCGTGGCCGTTCTCGATCGGCAGCGTGTGCTTGACCGACCAGGGGCGAGTCTCGCCGACCGGCATGGCGCCCGCCAACGCGGCGATCATGTTCTGCTGATCGGTGTGCATGGTGCGCATGTAGCGGCCGACGGCTTCGTCGGTGGCCGCCTGCACGGCAATGCCGATGCCGATGCCGACTGCCGGATTGGACGTGACCAGCCCGGACGCGACGGCCGCCGCCGCGCCGCTCGCCGCGCCCACCGACGAGCAGCCGCTTGTCAGCATACTTGCGCCGACGCAAAGCGCGCCGGCCAGCACGAGCCGCAACCGGTTGCCGGACCAGGCAGCGAGGCGAGGCCGGCGCACCGTGAGGCCAGCCGTATGCGAACGCGCCGTCATTGCAACGCGCCCCAACGTTCGGTGGCGGGTTCGGCCGACGCCCACTTCCAGTTGTCGCCGTCACGGCAGATCGACGCCACGTAAAACGCGCTGCTCGCCGGCACGTTCTTGGTCGCCGTCTGATCGACGGAGAAGACGATTTCCTTGCAGTCGAGCGCGCCCGCGCTGATCGTGCGGCTGACGGTGACGCGGCCGTGCTCGTCGTCTTCGATCGGCATCGAATGGGTCACGCTCCACGGCGCGATTGCGCCGACGTCCAGCGGACCGGCAATTTTAGCGATACCGTCCTGCGTATTCTTGTGGACCACGCGCTCCGAGTATTGCACCCCGGCACGCGCCGCGGCCACCGCGCCGAGACCGATACCGGTCGCGACAGCCGCGTTGTTGGTGACCTTCGCCGCGAGCGCGGCGCCTGCGATACCGGCGCCGGCAGTGGCGCCTTCCGAATAGAGCGAGCTACAGCCGCTCAACGCCGACGAGATCGCCACAGCGAGAGCAACGAGTGCCGTTGCATTGGGACGTCGACGCCCGGCTGTTCGTTTTGCCCATTCAGCCCACACCATACTTTTTTGCATTTCCCTGTCTCTGCTCCTGCAAGTGCCTTTCGTTCGCGCTCGATATCAACTGTGCGAACGAGTAACACGCGTTCCCCACCTAGCAATGCGTGTGCCGCATTTTGCAGGATGCTATTTGTAATTGGCAGAGGGAAAATGCAAGCAATTGCAAAAGATGGTGCGAGACAAATCGGTTTCTGTTGGGCAGTGGACGCTTTTGATTGGTGGTGCGAAGGGATTTGGTTGGTCGTTCAAGTCGCGCAGCACAGGCTTTTTGCAACTGGTGGTCAGGCGCCGAAGCACGCATGCGCCCGGACATTCAGGCGCCGTCGCAAGCACTCACGCGGCGTCGCCACCTGAGTGCCGCGTCGTGACGTTATTGCTCGGGCTCGTCTTCCGCCCCTTCGTCGCCGTATGCGCTCAAGCGGTTGTACAAGGTCTTGAGACTCACGCCGAGAGCTTTGGCCGCGCGTCGTTTGTCGCCGCCGCAATATTTGAGCGTGCCGAGAATGATCTGCTTTTGCGCGTCGGCGAGCGGCGTGCCGATCCATACGCTCATCGCGTCGCCCTGCGTCATGGGTTTTTTCACGCGCGACGCGAGATGCGGATGCGGCAACTCCACGATCTTCTCCGCGAGAATGAACGCGCGATACACCGCGTTCTTCAACTCGCGCACGTTGCCTGGCCACGACCAGGTGCGCAGTGTTTCGATCGACCGTTTGCTGAAGCTTTTGCCCGTACCTTCCTGCTGATTCAGCAGCGCGAGGAAGTGCTGCGCAAGCAGTTCGCGATCGCTCTCGCGCTCGCGCAGCGGCGGCGCGCGCAGCGGGAAAACCGCGAGCCGGTACATGAGGTCTTCACGCAGTCCGTTTTCCTTGACTGCGATGGCGGGGTCGCGATTGGTCGCGGCGATCACGCGCACGTTGCCGCTGATCAGGTCATTGCCGCCGACCCGGTAGAAGGTGCCGGTTTCAAGCGCGCGCAGCAGCTTCACCTGGCGCACCGGCGCCATTTCGGTGATTTCGTCGAGGAACAGGGTGCCGCCGTTCGCATGTTCGAAGTAGCCGATACGGCCCTGGACCGCGCCGGTGAAACTGCCTTTCTCGTGGCCGAACAGTTCGGCTTCGATGAGTTCGTCGGGAATCGCGCCGCAATTCACGGCGACGAACGGTGCGTCTTTGCGGCTGCTTTGATCGTGAATCGTGCGGGCAATCAGTTCCTTGCCGGTGCCGGATTCGCCGATGATCAGCGCGGTCGCGTCGGTGCCGGCGACGCGTTCGATCTGCTGGTACAGATCCAGCATCACCGGCGACGAGCCATACAGCAGCCCGTACGATTTCAGTCCCACGATGCCGTCCGCGACGCGCTGCTTCGCCAGTGCCGAAGCATTGCCGCCAGCGGAGACGGTGGGCGAGGCCAGGTCGATTGACGCCATAAACGGGGGTCCTGTGCAAATGAGTTCGTTGTTACGGCGCGCAGGCCTGGGAATGAGATAAACCAGCGATGCCGCTATCTCTCAAAGATTGATTTAACCACTTTGACACCGTTTTCGGCAAACGATGTGAGGACCTAAAAAATACATTTATGCACGGTCGGTCGAAACTGCCTGGCTTGGTGTTTGCTTGGGCCGCGCGAGGCAAACTTACCGGGCACGGCGTTTGCGACATTTACCCGACACGCGTGTGCTTTTTTGGCGCGACGGCCTTGCATATCGGCATGTTGCGCGACGGTGGCGATCGCCATTCGCCAATTTGCAGCGATATGCGCACTCGCCGGAACGCACACGCGAACGCCGAACTCAGACCAGGAGTGAATGATGACTGACACCACGCAACAGATTGCACTCGGCGGCCAGAAGATTGTCGAGGATCTGCGAGTGCTGCTGAAGGACTCGGAAGAAATGCTGCGGCTCGCCGCCAACGTGCCGGGGGAGGGCGTCGGCGCGCTGCGCGACAAACTCGGCACGCATGTCGAAACCCTGCAATCGGCACTCGGCGATGCGCAGCAGAACGCGCAGCGGCGTTACCGCGCGGCCACCGTCAATACCGAACGCTACGTGCGGCACAACCCGTGGCGTTCGATCGGGATTGCCGTGGGCGTCGGCTTTCTGCTCGGCGTGCTGACTGCGCGCTGAGACGCTTTCGAGCACCAATCCGCTTCATGACGACAAGGAGTTCACGATGGCACGACCCAAAATCGGCATCTTCGGCGCACTGATGGCGCTCGGCGGTTTTCTGGCTGTGCGCTACGTACAGCAGCGCAACCGCGCGGCACAAGTTCCTGTGGCGCGCGAATTGAGCCGTTGGGAAAACGAGGGCGGCACGGTCGCGGCGCCGGCTGCGCCGACCGCCAATCAGGCGACCACGGCGGGCGACGCGAACCCGAGCGAGCATGGCGCCAACGGCTCCGTTTATCCGAATGGCAATGGCGGCGCATGGCCGTTCCCGCGCAGTTGAGCGGGCTCGCCTGCACGGCATCGCCGACGCACCGCGCTGACGGGGCGGCGCCCCGTACAGCTTGCTAATTTGTCTCGATAAAGCCTTATAATAGGCAAATAAACAACAATGACGCTTTGGGCGGGTGGGTTTGCCCTTGTATTGTTGCAAGATTGAATCAAGTCGTCGGCTGGTGCGTTGCCTTAAAGTTGGTGGGTGCTCACATTAGAGCCCGCGCCAACGGCGCAGCGCCAGGTCGACGGCACGCTTTTCAGCATGCGCGTTTGCATGTTTTCCCATCCCCACGCTTGCAGGCTTTCGAGACGCGATGCCACATGTACTGATTGTCGATGACGATGCTGGTACCCGCGAGGCGCTTTCCGCCATCATCGGGGAAGACGGCCTGACCACCGCCACCGCGGGCGATTTGCGCGAAGCGCGCATTCAACTGGTCCGGCAGATGCCGGACGTCGTCTTTACGGACCTGAAGCTGCCCGACGGTAGCGGGGTCGATCTGTTCGAAGATCTGGATCCACGCTCAGGCGTGGAAGTGATCGTGATTACCGGCCATGCCACGGTGGAGTCGGCCGTCAACGCGCTGAAGATGGGCGCCACCGACTATCTGGTGAAGCCGATCAACATGCAGCGCGTGAAGGCGATCCTCTCGCGCCTGCCGCGCGCCGGCGACCTGAAGGCGGAAATCGGCACGTTGCGCGGCGAATTGCGCCGCATGGGCCGCTTCGGCCTGATGCTCGGCAATTCGCCGGCCATGCAGGAGGTCTACGACCAGATCGGCCGTGTCGCGCCGACGGCGGCCTCGGTCATGCTGGTGGGCGAGTCGGGCACCGGCAAGGAAGTCGCCGCGCAGACACTGCATCAACTGAGCTTGCGTCGCAAGCACGCGTTTCTTGCGGTGAACTGCGGCGCGATCTCGCCGAACCTGATCGAATCGGAAATGTTTGGCCACGAGCGCGGCTCGTTTACCGGCGCCGATCGTCAGCACAAGGGCTATTTCGAGCGAGCGAACGGCGGCACGCTGTTCCTCGACGAAATCACCGAGATGCCGATCGAGTTGCAGGTGAAACTGTTGCGCGTGCTGGAAACCGGCATGTTCATGCGGGTCGGCACGACCAAGGAAATCGAAACCGATGTGCGCCTGATTGCGGCGACCAACCGCGATCCCGAGCAGGCCGTGCTGGAAGGCAAGCTGCGGCTCGACTTGTACCATCGGTTGAACGTGTTTCCTATCAGCCTGCCGCCGTTGCGCGACCGGGGCAAGGATGTGGAGCTGCTGGCTCAGGCGTTCCTCGACGAACTCAACGAACGTCACAGCACGAAGAAGCATTTCCCCGCGGCCGTGAAGGACATGCTCATGTCCTATCCGTGGCCGGGCAATGTGCGCGAACTGAAGAACTATGTGCAGCGCGCGCACATCATGTCGGGTTCGGATTCGGACAGCACGGCGACGGTGCCGCTACAGATCACGCTGTCGAAGCCCGCGGCCGGCACGGCGATCACGATTCCGTTCGGCACATCGCTCGCCGAAGCGGACCGTCAGTTGATCGTGGCTACGCTCGAGCAGTGCGGCGGCGTGAAGACGCGGGCCGCCGAGATTCTCGGCATCAGCCTGAAGACGCTGTACAACCGTCTGGTCGAGTACGGCAATGACGCGCGTGACGACGGCGACGCCGCCGACGAATCACGCGCGCTGGGCGGCGCGGACGCTTAACGCCACCCGCGCCGCTGACACGACAGGCGCCAGCCAGCCGGGGGCGCATCCGTAACGGCACAGGCCTTGCTGCGATCTGGTGGAACGCAAACGAGGATAAATAACATGCCGGACTACGCTGCCGCTCCCGCGCTTCCCCTGCCGATGCACGCTCACCGTCCCGAGCCGATCGAGCCGCCGTCACCGCCTCCGGTTGCGCCGCCGAGCCCCGGCGAGCCCGACACCGTTCCCGTTCCGAGCCCCGATCCGAGTCCGCAACCGATCGAACCCATCGAACCGGTCGCTCCGCCGATCGGCGATCCGCCGCCGCAGCCCACGCAAACGCCACAAGCCAGTCAACGTCAGACGTTACAGCCGCTACGCATGCAACTCTGACTCGTTCTGTGCGTTACACCACAGTCCGGCGCACGGAATTTATGTACTTGTTACAAAGCCGGCGCATCTTTTACCGGCAAATTACCGTCGTGACCCCTAGACTATATGAATGCCGCAAACTTGGCGGCGGGCTTCCCTTGGAGGCGTGGATCATGAGACATCCAGCACTGCGACGTTCAGCGCGCCACTCGAAGCGCGATTCCCGGCCGGGCGGCAGCAAAGACAGCCCGCCGGCGTCGCCCGATCCGGCAGGGCAGAACCGTGTCGCGCCCGATGCGCCGCCTGACGGCGAGCACAACCAGGGCGGCGTGCGTCCGGAAGGGCTGGAATACCAGCGCGACCTCGGCTCGGAGCAGGACGCCTGAGCCGATTTGACGGCCGGTAAGAGGCCTTCCGGTTTTGTCATACAAAGCAGAAAAAAATTCTTCGCGGCGTGATAGGGCCGCGCGTTTCTGCTCGTCTGTCACATTTGCATACATTTTTATTTCCAGCATCTCAAAAAACGGCACGCGACTTGCGTGCACCTTTTCGGCACATATCCGTATGCAACGAAACAACTGAACTAGGTGGAGCACCAATGAGCAGACTGATCGTGGTATCGAATCGTGTCGCGCCGACTCAGGAAGGCCGTCCTGCAGCGGGTGGCCTCGCTATCGGCGTGCTGGACGCGCTGAAGGAAAGCGGCGGGGTCTGGTTCGGCTGGAGCGGCGAAACGGTGAGTGAGCCGAGCGCTCCGGTGATCGAGAAACAAGGCAATGTGACGTACGCGACGGTGGGCCTCACCAAGCGCGACTATGACCAGTACTATCGCGGTTTTTCCAATGCGACGCTGTGGCCGACGTTCCACTATCGCAATGACCTGTCGCGCTACGACCGGCAGGAATACGCGGGCTATCAGCGCGTCAACGCGACGCTCGCGAAGCAGCTCAAGGAGTTGCTCAAGCCCGACGACATTATCTGGGTCCACGACTACCACCTGCTGCCGTTCGCGCGCTGCCTTCGCGAACTCGGCGTGAAGAATCCGATCGGCTTCTTTCTGCACATTCCGTTTCCGGTGCCGGAAGTGCTGCGCACGATTCCGCCGCACGAGGAACTGGTCAAGGCCATGTGCAGCTATGACGTGATCGGCTTTCAGACCGACGCGGATCGCCAGTCGTTCGTCGACTTTATCGAGCGCGGCCAGCACGGCACCTCGAGCGAGGACGGCATGGTGCACGCGTACAACCGTTTCCTGAAAGTGGGCGCGTATCCGATCGGGATCTATCCGGACGCGATCGCCAAAGCCGCCGAGCAGTTTACCGACCGCAAGCCGGTGCGCAGCCTGCGCGACGGCATGCGCGGACGCAAGCTGATCATGAGCGTCGACCGCCTCGATTATTCGAAGGGTCTGGTGGAGCGCTTCCAGGCGTTCGAGCGGCTGCTGCTCAACGCACCGGGGTGGCACGGCCGCGTATCGCTGGTGCAGATCGCGCCGCCGACGCGCGCGGACGTGACGACCTACCAGCGAATTCGTCAGACGCTCGAGGGCGAAGCGGGCCGCATCAACGGCCGGTTCGCGCAGCTCGACTGGACGCCGATCCAATACCTGAACCGCAAGTACGAACGCAATCTGCTGATGGCGCTGTTCCGTCAATCGCAGGTCGGCTACGTGACGCCGCTGCGCGATGGCATGAATCTGGTCGCGAAGGAATACGTGGCGTCGCAGGATCCGGCCGATCCGGGCGTGCTGGTGCTATCGCAATTCGCCGGCGCCGCCGAACAATTGCCGGGCGCGCTGGTCGTCAACCCGTTCGATCTGTCGCAGATGGCCGAAGCGCTGGAACGCGCGCTCTCGATGCCGCTCGCCGAGCGCCAGGCGCGACACGCCGACATGATGGCGCCGATGCGCGAGAACAATCTGTCGGTCTGGCGCGATACCTTCCTTGCCGATCTGCGCAACGTGGCGACGGCATCTTCGGTGACGGCCAAAGCGGTAAAGCTCGCTGACGTGACCGCGTCGTCGTAGCCGGATCAACGGTCGCGCGGCTTGCAGTGCGGCCGCGTGTGCTGGTCACGTCTTCCGAGTAGCGTTTGCGGGTTTGGAAGAGAAGGGCGTGAATCGCGACATGCGAGGCGCGCCCTTTTTGCGTTGGCGTGACCGTCCACTTCAATCGAGCGTTCAGGCCGGTTGCGCGTTGACCCGTTGCATGACGCGCGTCGTGCTGATCACCGCGGCGACTGCCGAGAAGCACGCGGCCACATAGAGCGCGATAATCGGCCCGTGTTGTGGCGCAATGCCGAAGATCAGCGCAACCAGCGCCGCGCCGAGCGTCTGGCCGGTCAGACGCGCGGTGCCCAGCATGCCGCTCGCGCCGCCGCTGCGCTCGCGCGGCGCCGCGGACAGTATGGTGCGATTGTTCGGCGACTGGAAGATGCCGAAGCCGGCGCCGCACAAGGCCATGCGCCACGCGATCTGCATGGCGTCCGGATGCGCGCCGAGCGTGGCGAGCAGCAACAGCCCGGCCGTCATCGCGACAAGTCCGACGCCACCCAGCCATCCCGACGACACCTTGTCCGACAGCAGGCCCGCAATCGGCGCCGCGATGATGATCACGGCGGGCCAAGGTGTCATGAGCAGCCCGGTTTCGACCTGCGACAACCCCAGCGTTTCCTGCAACATAAAGGGCAGCGACACGAAGGCGAGCATCTGCGCGCAGAACGAACAGACCGAGGTACCGATCGAGAGCGCGAAGATGGGAACCCTGAGCAAATCGATCGGCAGCAAGGGCGCGGGCTGCGTCAACTGACGGCGCACGAAGAAATAGCCGATCACCGCCGCGCCGATCGCTTCGAGCGCGACGTAGCCGAATCCCTCGCCGTGGCCGAGTCCATCGACCGCAAAAATCAGCAGGCCGAAGACGAACGCGTTCATCACCGCGCTGAGGTAGTCGTAGGGCGATTCGTGGCCGGGGTTCATCGGCAGCGCCTTGAAGCCGCCGACGATAGCTGCGATGCCGATCGGCACGTTGATGGCGAACAGCCACGGCCACGAGGCGACGGCGAGCACGCCGGAAGCGACGGTCGGCCCGACCGCCGATGACACCGCGACCACCATTGCGTTGATCGAGATGCCACGCCCGAGCTGCGCGGGCGGATAGATCATGCGCACCAGCGCCGTGTTCACGCTCATGATGCCCGCCGCGCCGAAGCCTTGAATCACGCGAGCGAGCGCGAGAGTCGGCAGCGAAGTCGACAAGGCGCAACCGAACGACGCCACCGTGAACAGGATCAGCCCGGACAGATAGATGCGCCGGTAGCCGATGCGGTCGCCGAGCGAGGCGAGCGGCAGCAGCGAGATGGTGATCGCCAACTGATAGGCGTTGACGACCCAGATCGAGCCGGCCGCGCTGGCGTGCAGGTTGCGCGCGATAGTCGGCAGCGCCACGTTGGCAATCGCGCTGTCGAGCACCGCGAGCGTGAGGGCGAGTGCGATGACCAGCATCGCCCAATAGCGCTGCGGAATCGGCAAGCCTTGTTCGGTGTTGTCGGAGAACGAGCTGTCGGGGGCGAGTGTGTCGGCCGCTTCGGCGCGTATGGCGCCGTCCTTGCGCGGTGGTTGTGCGTGCATCGATTGTTGGAGTTGTAGTGGGGTGGCTCGCCGCGTGCGCGTGCCGCGTGCCGACCTGAGAGAACAGGCAGCCGCAGCGACGGTGGCCCGGGCGGGGGGGGGGGGCCCCGCCCCCCCGGGCCCCCCGGGTTTTTTTTTGTTAAAAAACG
>NZ_JARESV010000046.1:0-64990 GCF_046026985.1 Paraburkholderia sp. RL18-101-BIB-B | reverse complement strand
GGCCGGATTCTTCCAGGCCTTTCTTGAGGTAGGCCGCTGTTTTCAGCTCGTCCTCGATCACCAGGATTCGCATCGGTTGCTCCGCGTGCGCGTTGACGGTGAAATCATACCGTCAAGCACGGCGCGTCGTGATCCCGGCCCGGTAACGTCACGCCTGAATCTCGGCCTCACGCGCAGCACGGTCAAACTCCAAACCCAACCGCCAGCCTGAACACACTCCCCTCGCCCGCGCGTCCGCCCGGCGGCAAACCGGTCGAAAACCGTTTGATGACGGCCTCGGAACTCTCCGTCTTTGCGCGCGTCGCACTGAGCTTATTGTTCGTCGAACTCACGCGCTACGGCATAGCCTGCTCGCCAGTCTGGCCGTGGCATGGGCGCACGCGCGCGTCGGCGTGCACTCTCCATTTGACATGGTGGGATAGGCGCAGACAACGCCGTGTGCTTGGCCTAAGTGCTGATCGTGCCATTCTGGGACCGGCACCTCCTCGTTGACGCGCGGCCTGCATACTGCCGGCTGATGGCATGCTCCGTCTCCCGTTGGCTGGCTGTCCTCGCGGGGCACCATGAGCAGGCGTCTGACGCTGAGCGGGAACTGGTTTTTGAAAGCGACACCCCCACGAATCACTGCGAACCTTTTACCTCGCTTGTGCTCAGGCCCGGCGCCGCGCGAACTCCAGCAACGCGTCGGCGAGACTTTTTACGGCATTTTCCGTCACCGCGTTGTAGAGCGACACTCTCAACCCACCGATCGAACGATGTCCTTCGAGACCGACCATGCCTCGTTCGCCCGCTACAGCGATGAACGCATCGTCCAGCCGGGCATCACCGAACGTGAATGCTGCGTTCATCTGCGACCGCCAGCGAGGCGCCGCGTGAATGGAGACCGCATCTTGCATTGCGTCTAGAGCGCCATAGAGACACTGCGCCTTTCGTACGTTGATCGCTTGCATGGTTTCCAGCCCGCCAACTTCAGTGCGCAGCCAGCGCGACACCAGGTTCAGCACATAGATCGCGAACACGGGCGGCGTATTGAAATTCGAACCGTGAGAAATATGCGTGCGAAAATCCAGAATAGCCGGCAGCCCGTCCGGAATCCGCTCAAGCAGCTCGCGCCGAATTACCGCCACTGTCACGCCGGCCGGACCCAGGTTCTTCTGGGCATGCGCGTAGATCACCGAGTAGTGATCTGAGCGAAACGGCCTCGACAAAAAGTCCGAGGACATCCGCAATGAGCGGGACGCTCGTTGCATTCTCCCAGAGCGGAAACTGCAGGCCCTCAACCGTCTCATTTGAGACGTAGTGCAAATATGCGGCCGACGGATTGATATCCAGATCCTGAAGTTCGGGAAGTTGTCGATAGCCCGTTTCGCGGCCGTCCCATGCGACTTTTCTGATCGCTAGCTTCGCGGCCTCGGCGGTAGCTCTGCCACTCCAATAGCCAGACGTCACATATTCGGGCGGCGCATGCGCAGGCGTCGCAAAGTTCATAGGAATCGTGGCAAATTGCAGACTGCTGCCGCCCTGCAGGAACGTGACGGCGTATTCGTCCGAGATTCCGAGCAACTCCCGCAGGTTCATTTCCGCTTCGGCCAGGATCGAACGGAACCAGTCCGAACGGTGACTCATACCGAGCACGGAAATGCCCGTCTCCGGCAAAGCGACGATGGCAGTACGAGTCTGCTCCAGAACCATTTCAGGCAGCGCGCCAGGACCACCTGAAAAATTCAAAACATTGGAATTCATTCTGATTGACATTGTTGTGTGATGGTGGCGGCAGTCCGCACCGTGCCTGCAGCGACCAGCATTTGATGAAATGCACTGAACACGCGGCGCATCTGCGGAAGTTTGTACGGAAAGAAGGCCGCGTCATCCATATCGTGCACGACCATACCTGTCGCGATTTCGAAAATGAGCAGCCTGCCGTCCTCTGTTTCGGCGCAGTCAAATCCGACGTAGTCCAGACTGGTCAGTTCGACTATAGCGCGCAAAGCTTCACGATGGCGCACCGCAAAGGTCGTGTCAAAATTGCTCATTAGACGTTCCTCTTCACCCCGACGCTCGGGATGCGCGATCATCTCCGCGTATGGGTAGTGAACTATCCAGTGCGCCGAAATGCCCATATGACACAAAAAGGGCGTCATACCGACCATCACGATCCGGTATTTTCGGAACAGACCGTCTGAACTGCCGTAATCGATGAAGGGTGCGATGTAAAACTCGGCAACAGCCGAACGATCAAGGTAATCAACGAGTTCCGAAGCGGATGAAACGCGCTCCAACCCATCGCCAGCATGCGATCCGACCTGCCGGATGATGAGCGGATAGTTCGCGTCCAGCATGAAGAGGTGGTCGGATCGACCTGCGAGCAGATCCAGCATTTGAACGCGCGAGACGCGTGTCGTTGGCGCCATACAGATGCCCGGGACACGTCCCAGCAGCGCGTAGGCAGCATCGCGCGTCGTGTGCGCAATGCCTTCGGGCTTGTTGAGCACGCGCTTCTTTGTCGTGCGCAACCACGCGGCGATCTGGGCGAGAGCTGCAGCGTTTTCATCCAGCGCGCACGCCGCCACCAGGACGACGTCGTGCTCCGGCAAACCGCGTTCCTGCGCGGTGTGTCCGTCGACATAAAGCACGTCGATCTGCAGGTCGGCATACTCAAGAAGGCACTCGAACGGCGTATTCGCCATCAGGTCGCCGGGCGCCTTCAGCACGAGCAACTTCAGCGATGGATTTTCGGTGCTGGCCTTTCTGATCCGGTACAGTCGGCGCATCTGCAATGCCTGCTGCTGAACGGCAAGCGCGGCCTGCTTTTCGTATTTCATCTCCAACACCAGCGAGAGATCGAGTAGTGCGTCTGGATCGTCATGGTGCTGCGCGTACTCGAGCAGACTCAAGCCGATTGGCGTCAGATCGTTGCCGGCGGTTGCCGCTCTTAACAATACGCTCAGGCCCAGTGATTGATAGGCCTGACGGGTGCATCAGTCATGGCCGTCTCATTCGCTTTCATTCGAATCCGACACAACGTGAAGCGCCGAAGGCCGTATGCCGACATAGCCCACTTCTTCTTCGAACCAGCCCTCATGAATGGCCTGCCCGGACGTCGCTCCGCGATTCGCCGACCTCTCAGCCGCCCGCGAGTTGTCGACAACCAGCGACAGACCTACCGGGGTTGCGCGGTGCTTTGGTGTACCCATGTGTGTTCCTCTCTGTGAAAATGGCAGAGTGCTGCGCCCAACGACCGCTACCTCGAGCGTGCGGTCGGCTTGCGATACGCGTCGTCATAACCTCCATATAGGCAAGATGTTAGACGCGGGGCTCTTGCAGTCTTTTCGCGCGAAGATGAAAAAGAGTTAATGCAACGGCTCGTACAGCGTCGCTCAGGCCACGAGGAAATAGCTGAGGCCACGTCGGCGAGGCACGCGCTGCAAAGCAGATCGACTCAATGCCTCGTGTAGTTAACAAAACAGTAATCCAGGAGTCAGCGCGCCGACAGCCGGAACGAGAAGAATGGGAATGGTGGTTCAAGCCACTCATCGCCCGCTAACCGGAGCAACACCATGAAACTGCTTACCGCCTTCGCTGTCACCGTCCTCAGCCTGTCGTTCGGCGCCAATGCTTTTGCCCAGTCGTCGCCTGACGAGCTGACGCGCGCCGAGGTGCACGCGCAACTCCTGCAGGCCGAGGCAGACGGCCTTGTACCGGCGCCCAAAGCAGACTATCCGCCGTCGGCACAGGCCATCGCGCGTAATCGCGAGATCTATGCAATCCAGCACGGCACCGACAGCACAGAGCTGACGAAGACCACCGGCTCGGCAGCCCTTCGTTCGGAGTCGGTGTCGAACTGATCCAGCGATGCAATGCGTTGCGCCAGGTTATCGGGCACACCCTGCCCGATAACCGTAAATCGCAAGTGCTTAGAACGTGTGCCGGATGCCAACGCGCGCGAGGAACTGATTGGCACTCGACGACGGCGCATCTGCGCCCGTTATAAACGCGGTATTCAACGGCGCCGACACAGCGCCGCCACCCGATGCATGCTGGTACAAGCCTTGAACGTAGACGTCAGTACGTCCTGATAGGTTGTAGTCCGTCATCAAGCCGAACTGGTGGTATTTCGGCTTTGAGTTGCCCGCGCTGCTGTCGAAATGGGCAATCGTGTAGTTGTACATCGCACCGACATAGGCAGCCTTCGTGAATTGATACTTGGCATTGAGTTCGAAATTGTCGAATTTAAGGCTGCTCGCAGTGTTCGTGAAGTTGCCAACGTATACCGAACCAGTCGCGTCATTCAGATTCGTATGGCTATACACAAAGCCAAGCACCGTCGGTCCGATCGTGTAGTTGATGCCCGCGCCCCAGACTTGCTCACGGCCGGCGAAAAAGTTAGTGTCGTCCGTTGTGAGCGAACCACCTGTCGTGCCGCCCGGATTGTTGATCTGCATATAAGCCGCGGCCACCGTCACTGCGCTGCCCACGTATTGCGCGCCGAGGCTATAAGACCGATTGTTCGCGAAGCCACCTGCCTGGTTGCTGAAACCGTACAGACCGCCGAACGTAAAGCCGCCGTACGTATTGCTCATGTACTTCACGCTGTTGTTCAGGCGGAACGAATTGTCGGTGTTGTCGTTATCGTATGGATGCGACAACAGATAGCCGGCCCAGTTGCCGTTCGCCGTGAGCGGTGCGAGGAAGTCGACGACGGAGTCGTATTGGCGACCCATCGTCAGCGTGCCGAATTGCGCCGAGCTTAAGCCGACGTAGGCCTGACGGCCGAACATCCTCCCACCTTGCCCGAGCTTGCCCGAGTTGACGTCGAATCCGTTTTCCAGCTGGAAGACAGCCTTGGTGCCGCCGCCCAGATCCTCCGAACCCTTTAGGCCCCAGCGGCTGCCTTGCGCAAAACCGCTTTCCATCTGTATGTTCGAATGGCCGCCGGTATTGCTGGTGTAATTCAGGCCTTCGTCGATCAGGCCGTACAGCGTGACGCTGCTTTGCGCCATCGCGCTGATAGGGGCAAGCGAACAGCCAAGCGCCGTATTAGCAACTGCGGCAATCAGGAGTTTTTTCATGAATGCGGATCCTTGTGGGTGAGAACACCGCGCCGGTGCGTCGCTCGCGCGAATCGCGCAGCGTAGAGGCGCAGCCGACGTCAGGTGCTGGCACTTTAGGACCTACAAAATCCCTCTCGACAGCAATTCAGTATTGCTCGGTCGGTGTTGTTCGGGGCCGACGCATGCTTCCTTTTGTCCCTTGTTTTCCCGCGGTTTCTGACGATAGCGCTCCACAACGAAATCGACGAAGCTGCGCAAAGCAATCGCCATGTATGGTTGGCCGGAATACAGTAGCCACACGGTACGTTCGTCGCCGCAGAGTGTCGCGTCGTGGAGCAACGCACGCAAACTGCCGTTGCCCAGTTCGTTCCGCACGAACGAACGTGATAAGCGCGCAATGCCGAGTCCCGCCTGCACTGCCTGCTTGACGACCTGAGGACTTTGTATGCTCATGATCGGCTGCACGACGACGCGTTGTGTGCCGTGGGCGTCGCGAAACTCCCAGTAACGGCTTGGCGCATCCGACGCAACGAGCACGTCGTGCGAGGCCAGTTCGCCCGGCGTGCACGGCGCCGGGCAACGCGCCAGATAGTCCGGACTGGCAACAATCACGTCGCGGGTTTGCGCAAGCGGCCGGCATACCAGCGATGAATCACGCAGGCGACGTTCCATACTGAAACAGACATCGAACTCGCTGGCCGCTACGTCGCTCATATTGTCGAAGACGGTCAGGTCGAAACTCATTCGGGGTTGCTGGGCGCGATAAGCGGCCAGCAACCCCGGCAGATCGGTGCTCGCGTACAACGACGACGCCGCTATCCGCAACGAACCGCCAGGTTGTCCCACCGCAGAGGCGATAAATTCGTCCATGTCATCGAGCTGCCTGAGCAATTCGATGCAGCGCTTCCAATACAATTGGCCCGTCCCGGTCAACGATACTCGCCGCGTAGTCCGGTTGACGAGCCTAACGCCCAGGTGTTCCTCGAGCGTCGCGACACTACGCGTGACCACCGAATTGGAAATGCCCAATTGTTTGGCGGCTTCAGCAAAATTCAGGTACTCCGCGACTTTGGCGAAGATGCGTATCGACGCCAACTGGTTCATCGTGTTCTCCGGCGCACACCGGATGACGGGCTTTGGGCGCAATCCGGCGGTGTGGAGGGGTGAGAAACCATAGGTGGGCACTCCATATGCTGGACGTCGAGCTCCACGCGAGGGCAGGAACCGCATCGCTACGTGCGCGCCTGACCGCGGGAGGTTAGTTCTCAGCATAGCCGCCACGTCGTTACCCAAAGCCGTCTGGCAGATTACAGGATTGTTATTTTCCGGGATTAGATTTATTTAAGGTAGTCTTAATTTTTAAGTCAGAATGGAATCCGGCTCACCTATTTTTTTGGGCTTCGTCGTCAGATACTTTTTTTGGCTTTTTGCGAGGTGAAGTCGGTATCGAAGTTCTCACATGGGTGTCGAACCGGTTCGTAGCTTTCACGATGATTAGAGCATGCGACCGTTACCTACGCTTAATTTAGACGAGCAATTGCTACCCGGCCCATTATCGCCTGTCGCGATCTCGACGCCATGAAAGCGCGCGATCGCGGCGACGAGACACAGGCCGAGGCCGCGTCTCACCGTTGCCTGCGCTGCGTTCCCGACACTGCGATAGAATGGCCTCAATACCGCCGCGCGTTCACCGGGTTCGATGCCGGGCCCAGCTCTGACAGAGCGGCTTCGCGCTTCAGCGCACACTGAACACCTGCAGTCCCGCCATCGCCGCGTCGGGGCCCTTCGTATGAACGACATAGAGCCGTTGGAGCGATGGAATGTAGGCCGAGGTCTTCCCGCCGAGCGTGTCCAGATGCTGTTTGACCGCGTATTGCTCCGGCCCAACAGGGTCGACGACATCCAGACCGGTCGAACCGGTGATGTACAGGTGATGATGGGCCGAGTCGACAGTCATGTCATCCGACGTGTTGACGATGTCGAGCGACTGAATGATCGAGCCGTCGCTCGCATTTATCACGAACAGCTTGCCGGGGTCGCGCGAACCGATAAACAGGCGCCCGCTCTTCGGGTCGAAGGCCATGGCCGAATTTCGGCTCGGGCCCGGAACATGCCAGGTGGCCGTCAGTTTGTGCGTACGCAAATCGATCACGCCGACTTCGTTTTTGTCGCGCATGTTTACGAACAGGCGGTGCGTCGCCGGATCGATGACCATGGCTTTCAGTTGACCGGCGGGCACGTCGATCCGGCCCATCACGGAATACTTGGTAAGCGAAATCAGACTGATGTAGGAATGATCCTGATGTGACTGCGCACCGCCGTTGCCGATATAGAAGATGCCGTTTTTACGGTCCGCAGTACCGGAGTCGGGTTGGGGGGCGAGCGCGATGGTTTTCCTGACCTTGAAGCGCGTCGTGTCGACTACCTGGAGGGCCGCACCGCCCGCGTCGGCTATCAGCAGTTCCTTGCCTCCATTTGCCAGCAGAATCTTGTGCGGCGCTTTCGCAACCGTCCTGATACTCGCGATGTGCGCACCATCGGGCAGGCTGAACGCTTCGATGGACCCATATGTCTCGGCCGACACGTAAAGACGCGAGCGGGACAGATCGACTGCGAAATGATCGAAGTCGCCGCCGGTCACTTTCGGCAACGGAGTGACGGAAACGAGCGCGAGTGGAGCTGTGGCGGGTTGTGCTGCGAATGCAGTCGATGCCATGCAAAGGCCGGCGGCGACCAGCAGGCGGAAGCGAATCTTCATGAGCTTGCTCGCAAAAAAGAATCCGGAGAGTTGAAACATTGTTTGGTGACCGCGGTTGTGTGTCTCGTGAAGCTGCGGGATCACATTCGACTACAGATTGGACGTCACTTCTCCCCTACTCGTCTCTGATGACATATCCGACCCTCCGCACCGTTTCGATCGTATCCGCGCCGAGCTTCCTGCGAAGGTTCGAGATGTGAACCTGAATCGCATTGCTCTCTACTTCCTCTTTCCATCCATAGATGCAATCTTCGAGCGTCGACGACGACTGAGGTATGCCGCGATAGGCAATAAGCTGAAGCAGGATTGCCCACTCGCGTCCCGATATCGTGACCGGTACACCTGCGCATGTCACGGCTCGGGACGCCGTGTCGATAAGCAGTTCGCGGTGCCGGATCTGATCCGTACTGCGCCCCTGAGAACGACGTACCAACGCGCGACATCGAGCGACCAGTTCGCGCGAGTCGAAGGGCTTGTTCAGATGATCGTCGGCGCCGGCCTCGAGGGCGCGTACACAATCGACGGAGCTGTCACTTTCCTTGAAGGTGAAGACCGGCACCACACGATTGATGCGACGCAGCCAGACAAGAAGATCGAGACTCGACCCGCGAGGCAACATCATGTTCATGACGATCAGCGCATATCGCGCGGTGGTGAGTGCGAGTTGCGCCTCGCGATCGTACTTGACGCGGTCGACGGCATAGCCTTGGGCGCGCAGAATCGACGACAGTCGCCTCGCATCCCGCTCGACCGATTCGGCAAGAAGAATACGCATGGTCAGCTGGATAAAACGAGTGAATCGGGCGAGCGCAGCGAAGGTTGGCTAAAGGCGAGCGAAATGGGTCCTCCGAGTCCGCGAGTGGATCGACAATTCAAATGTCGCGTAGCGATTGTGCACCACCACACTTTATTCACGCGCTGACCGCCAGATTACATTTTTGTCATGTTTGTCGGCTGAAGCGTAGCGTTGCTAACTAACCAAGAGAATGCAGCGGATGTAGCGCGTGATCGAAGAGAACCGCCTGCGCACGGTCATCGCATCAGGCGTCTTGTCCAGCCGACGTTGAACTGCCTCCAGTACCGACTCATGCTCCCATCGACTTATCCGTCGTTGGCCGCTGGGAGTGCACTGTTACCTTATTTGGCGTTGCTAACAGGCGATGCTCCAGTATCGATGTAGCTGCATCCCGTGTTCCTCGCTGGTGTATCGGTAAATTGTCCGTTCTCCAGCTGGACATTGGTATTCGTCGTCCCGTGCAATACAGATGAAGACTGCCTTATCGAATCGGCCCTGGTATCTTGCGCCTGATGTTGCGGGCTTCGGCAGCATGACCGCAATCCCCGCATCCGCACACTCCTTGATCTGAGGCCCACTGTAGTAGCCACGATCGGCGACGCCCCGCAGTCTGGTCCTACCCATAGCATCGTGCGCAGCTTTAGCTATCGGACTGAGCTGTGCCCGGTCACTGCCAGAGGTTGTGAACCGCCCCCGGGATTGAACTGACCCCCAAGAGTTGGACACGACCTTGGAGGTTCCGTGAGGAAATTCGATGTAAGGTTTAAGGGGAAAGTGGTTCGCGAGTACCTCGCTGGCAAAGGGGGCTATAAGCTCCTTGCCAGGAAATTCGGTGTTGCGGAAAGCATGGTGAGGCGATGGGTCGCGGCATATCGTCACCATGGTAACGCCGGGCTTATCCGGCAGCGTTGTGCTTACACCCTTGAGTTCAAGCTTGAGGTGTTGCACCGGGGCGTGGTCGAGAACCTTTCCCGTCGAGAGCTGGCTGCCATTTACAAAGAGGTGGCGCCGTTGGTTCGGACAGTCAGATCGAGTTTATAAGTGGAAGCGCCGGGGTCATCAAGCTGCCGATTTGATCGCTGGCAGCGTCGCGAAGTATGCCTCATCCGGTGTCTGATCGGCCAACCTCGAATGAGGCCGATTCTGGTTGTACCAGTTCAGGTAATTGCCGATTGAGCGGCGTGCGTGGCCGACCGAGTCGTACGCTTTCAAATAAACCTCTTCATATTTAACGCTGCGCCACACCCGTTCGACGAACACGTTGTCACGCCAGGCGCCTTTCCCATCCATCGACAGGAGAACCTTCCGGCTGAGAACCGCGTCGGTGAATTCGGTTGCGGTGAACTGGCTTCCTTGATCCGTGTTGACGATCTCAGGCAGGCCGTATTTCGCAAACGCTTCCTCCAGCGCCTCGACAGCATGGCAGCTCTCCAGCGTGATCGCCACCCGGTGTGCCAACACCCGGCGGCTCGCCCAGTCCACGACGGCCGTCAGATAGACGAAGCCGCGCGCCATCGGGATATAGCTCGTATCCAGTGCCCAGACCTGGTTTGCCCGATTGATCGTCATGCCCCGCAACAGATAAGGCCAGATCTTGTGCTTCGCATGACGGCGGCTTGTGTTCGGCTTGCAGTACAGCGCTTCAATGCCCATGCGCTTCATCAGAGTGCCGACGTGTTTGCGCCCGACCCTGATAGCTTCACGCTTGAGCAGGCGAACCAACATTCGCGCACCGGCAAACGGGAACTCCGACGTGACAACCGCCCGACTGGCCGCGGCGATTCGACCAGGAGACCGTTGGCAAGACGGCTTGCACGCGGTCTCAGGCTCCGTTCACTGCATCCTTGAACGCCTTTCCCGCGGTGAACATTATGTCAAATTAGATTGCGCCCAGTACTCGCTCTTCCATTCTTCATGGTGGTCGTTGTCCTTGCCTTGGTTCAGGAATGATTGCCGTCTACCAGATCGAGGTCATCAATCCGCGCGAGCGCAACGGTCGCGTCTTCGATGAAATCGTAGGCAACATCAAAAGCATCCACGCAGACTGATTCGCAACCGGAGTACGGAAGTGGCTTCGGAATAATCGCAAATCGAACCGCTGCAGCTTCTGCCTTCGGCCGTATCCACAAGCTAGACTCCAGCCCCGGCTTTGGCGCGCTCTCCTTCCAGCGCGAGCATTGCGGCAGAGGCTATCGCATGAATTCAACTGGAATTCGCGCCCCAGCGTCTCTCATTCACGTAATAGCAATGCGGCCAGGCCACCCGAGAGCTCGGCATTGGGCTTTGCCGGCAGCTTCGCGAAACTGCCGGTCTGCGCGCGAGCCGTGGCGAGCCGGGTCAACGCCTGCGCCTGGCACACTCCGCTCGATACACCATCGACCACCGGCACCGGCAGCCGGTCCGCCACGCTGCGCGCCAATCCCGCTAGCGGCGCGCCGGCTAGAATCAGCACGTCAGCGCCATCTTCCTCCACCGCACGATGGCTCAGTTCGATCAGGTGCGCGCCATGATCTTCCTGAATGGTACCGGGATCGCGAAGCGGCTGGTCGAGATGACGGATGCCCGCCAGCCGGCCGAGCATGCCGTAACGGTCCACGCATTCGCGATACCAGGCCGTGATGCGCCGCGAAATCGCAATGATGCCGATCCGCTGACCGAGTTGGGCGGCGGTCATCAGCGCCGCTTCGGTCATGCCGACAACCGGCACGTCCAGCACTTCGCGCAACTCAAGCAGGCCGGGGTCGCCGAACGCCGCGACCAGCAGCGCGTCGTATTCGCCCTTGCGTTCGCCCGCGATGTTCGCCACCGCGTGCGCGCCCAGCAGCGCCTCGAAACGGGTTTCAATGTAGGCGACGCCGCTCGCCGCCGTCGCCATCTCGATCTGTGTATCGGCTAAAGCGACACGGCGCGCTTCGGCTTCAATTAGATCGGTGACGCTCGACGAGATGTTCGGGTTGACGATCAGTAGTTTCATCACGGTTCCGGTCAGGCGCAATCGCGCAATTGCTATGTTTAAAAGCGAAGGCGATGCGCGCTCATCCGAAGATGGCATTCAGATCGACCTCGGTGTCTTCAGGCAACGACAGATCAAGCGTCGCCTCGATGTGATCGAGATGTCCGACCGCTGCCGCGATCGCCGCCTCCAGTTCGCCCTTTTCCATCAGTCCGACGATTTCCGTGTGTTCATGGTTCGGGCAGGCCGGCACGTTCGGTGAATCGAACAGCAAGATGATGAGGCAGGTCAGCGAAGCGAGTTCGCGCATCAGTTTGGTGAGCGGCGGGCTTGCCACCATCTCGGCGATCAGTAGATGAAATTCACCGGAGAGGCGAATCACCGCGTGCTTGTCACCCTTCTCGCGCGCGGCGCGCTCCTTGGCGACGTGCGCATGGAGTCGCCGGAAATCTTCAGCGCTGCCACGTTCGACCAGGCTGCGGACTAGCGCCGGCTCCAGAATGCGCCGGGCCTGGAAGATATGACGCGCGTCCTGCACCGACGGACTAGCGATGAACGCCCCGCGATTCGGGATGGTGGTGACGATGCCTTCGTGCGTGAGCCGCGCCAGCACCTTGCGGATTCGCGTGCGGTTCACCTTGAACACGGCGGCGAGCTTTTCCTCGACGAGTTTGGTGCCCGGAATCAGCCGGTGCTCCATCACGGCGGTCAGGATGCGCTCATAGATCGTATCGGAGTTGTCTTCCGCGTCCAGGATCCGGGCGGCCGGCCGCGCCTTACGCGGGCGGAGGGATTCTTTGTGAATTAGCACGCCAGGTTTCCTCAACTGACCAAAGTGATTTTGTGACAGCACAATTCTATATTGTGACAAAAATAAATGGAATTGCGCGAACTTGCACCATCGGCGCACATCGGCACCGCTTGCATATCCCAAAAGGCACCCGAACGGTGCCGGGTGTGGGGCGTAGCAAAACACCGGCCCCGCCGGCCGACGGACGGTACGGATTGCGCCAATTGCCTCGCAGTACTCATAGCGCGGACACATACGGACTCGAGCCATGCACAAGAATACCGCTCAAAGCCGCGGGAGACGTCCTGACAGTCTATTGGCACGTCTGTTGCTTTGTTTGTCACAAACGTAGTTCATTTTGTGACAACAAGGGAGCTTCTCTGATGCGATTTATCCGCCCGTCTCTCGCCGCCCTGAAGCGCGCCGCCCGCGTGCTGCTCGCGCCCCTCGTGGTCGCCGCCGCGCTCACGCCGACGTTCGGCCACGCCAAGGATGCCGATCCGATCAATCTGGGCTACGCCAAGTGCGCGCACTGCACGCCATTGTCGCTGACACCGCAGTACGCCACCGGCGTCAAACTCACGACGACCTCGTTCAACACGGCCAACGACGTGCTGACCGCGTTGCTCTCGAAGAGCATCGACGTCGCGCAGGTCACCTATCTGCACTATGTCACGGCGCTCGACAAGGGCTTCAAGATGGTCGCCATCTCCGGCCAGATCAATGGCGGTTCGCAGGTGCTGATCGCCAACAACTTGCCGGTGCAGCCGGGCGACTGGGACGGCCTGAAGAAACTCATCATGCAATACAAGAAGGACGGCAAGCCGTTCCGCGTGGCGGCCTCGCGCGGCAACGCGCAGGACATTCACATGCGCGGCGCGTTCCTCACGCACGGCATCGACATCAACAAGGATGTGCAGTTCGTCAACATTCCGAACCCGTCGGACCACGTCCAGGCGTTGCGCCGTGGCGAAGTCGAGCTGATCACTTCGGTCGAGCCGTTCGCCACCCAGATCCGCGAGGTCAAGGCGGCCAAGTTCTTCGCGTTTCCGTATGACCAGGCGGCGGGCAAGCTGACCAACCTGATCGTCACGCGCCCGGATGTCATCGAGAGCAATCCGCAAGGCGTGCTGGAAACCGTGCGCTCGATCGTCAAGGTGGACGACATGATGGCCGCCAACAAGCCGCTGTTCGTCGATACGATCCAGAAAGTGACGGGCCTCGACAAGAACATCGCCGCCGGCGCGGTCGACAATCTCTATCCGGACTACAAGATGTATCGCGCCTCCGCTGTATCGATCGCAAAAATGATGCACGACCTGAAGTACGTGAATTCGGATGTCAGCGATGCCGTGCAGAAGAACCTCGACTACAGCTTCCTCGAGAAGGTAACCGGCAAACCCAAGACCGAACTCGGTTACTGATCCGGACCGCGCCATGTCAACCCTGTTTTCCTCGCGTTTCTACAAGCGGATCGAGCGCGGCATCGTGCCGGTGCTGCTGCTGGCCGGCTGGGAGGCGTTCTCCCGCTCGGGCATCCTGCCGGCCGCGCTGCTGCCGGCGCCGTCGCAGGTCGTGCTCGCCTGGGCCGACTGGATTTTCAGCACCGACGGCAACACACAGACCTACTCCGGCCACTGGCTCTTCGATATCGCGGCCAGTTCCGCGCGCGTGTTCGCGGGCTTTGGGATCGCCACGGTGCTGGGCGTCGCCGTTGGCATGGCGATCGGCTGGTCGCGCTCGATCGAATCGCTGGTCGAGCCGACACTGCAGACGTTGCGCCCCGTACCGCCCGTCTCGTGGATTCCGCTCGCGATCATCTGGTTCGGCATCGCCAACAAGCCGGCGATCTTTCTCGTCTTCATGGGGTCGTTCTTCCCGGTGCTGCTTAGCACGATTCACGGCGTGAAGACCTGCGACCGCAACCTGCTGCGCGCCGGCGCGATGACGGGCGGCACGTCGTCGATGTTGCTGCGTCACATCGTATTTCCTGCTGCATTGCCGAGCATCTTCTCGGGGCTGCGCATTGCGATTGGTTCCGCATGGATGCTGACGGTGACAGCCGAGATGGTCGCGGTGAAGAGCGGCGTGGGCTACGTACTGTGGGATTCATATTACTTCCTGCGCTACGACATCGTGATCGCGTCGATGGTGAGCATCGGTCTGCTCGGCTTCCTGAGCGACTACATGATCAAGCGCATCGCCGGGCGCATTCTGCGCTGGCAACGCGGTTCCACTCTGCAAGCAAGGGAAGGTTGACAGCATGGCCCTCATCACAATCGATAGCGTCTCGCGCACGTTCGAAGACACCAAGCGCAAACAGGTGGTCACCGCGCTCGAGAACGTGAGCCTCAAGGTCGAGCGCAACGACTTTCTTTGTCTGCTTGGCCCGAGCGGCTGCGGCAAGTCCACGCTGCTGAACATGATCGCTGGCTTCGACAATCCTTCGTCGGGCACGGTGAGCGTCGGTGGCTCGATCGTCAGCGCGCCGGGCGCGGACCGCGGCGTGGTGTTCCAGCAGGCCAACCTGATGCCGTGGCTGCCGGTGTGGGAGAACGTCGCGTTTCATCTGAAGATGCGCAACGTCGCCAAACCGGAACGCCGCGAGCGGGCGCAGCGCTTCATCGAGATGGTCGGTCTCAAGGGTTTCGAAAATCATTTCCCGAGCGAGCTCTCCGGCGGTATGAACCAGCGCGTGGGCATTGCGCGCGCGCTGCTGATGAACCCGGAAGTGATTCTGATGGACGAGCCGTTCGGCGCGCTCGACGAGCAGACCAAGATGGACATGCATGCCGAGCTGATCCGCATCTGGCGCGAGAGTCGCAGCACGATCGTGTTCGTCACGCACGGTATCGACGAATCGCTTGCGCTCGGCACGCATGTCGCGGTGATGTCGGCGCGTCCGGGCCGCATTCGCGAACTGTTGCCGATCGAACTCGACCGGCCGCGCGATCCGACCAGCACCGAATTCAACGACTACAAGCGCCATATCCTCTCGCTGCTGCGCCCGGAAGCGGTGACGGAGCTTGCCTGAGATGACCACGTTCATCACGGGCAGCAGCGGTTTCGTCGGTCTCGCGCTTGTCGAGCGCCTGCTCGCCGCCGGCGAGACGGTCATCGGCTTCGACCGTAGCGCGCCGCGCGCGCAAGCGTTGCAGGCATTTGCCGCGCTGCCGGGCCGTTTCGTTGCGCTGACCGGCGACGTGCGCGATGGCAACGCGTTGCGAGAGGCAATGCGCACGCATCGGCCGTCGCGGCTCGTCACGCTGGCCGCGATCACCGCGGATGCGCAGCGCGAACGGCAAATGCCGCAGACCATCTTCGAGGTTAACGTCGGCGGTGTGCTCGCCGCCATTGCCGCGGCCGCCGATGCGGGTGTCGAACGCATTCTGCATGGCAGTTCCGGCTCGGCGTACGGACTGAGCGGTCGCGCGCCGCACCAGCTCGTCGAAGACATCACGCCGCTACTGCCTGAAGGCCTCTACGGCATCTCCAAACGCGCCGCCGAAGAAGCTGCATTACGTCTTTCCGCGTTGCACGGCGTGCCGCTCGTGATCGGACGGCTCGGCACGTGCTTCGGCCCATGGGAAGCCGACTCGGGCGTGCGCGACACCTTGAGTGCGCCGCTGCAGGTGCTCTCGAAAGCGCGCCGGGGCGAAACCGCCGTGCTGCCACGCGCCGGCCGCCGCGACTGGCTCTACGTGCGCGATGCGGTCTCGGCACTGCTTGCCTTGCTCGAAGCGCCGCACCTGTCTCGCTCCGTCTACAACCTCGCCGCGGGTTTCGAGTGGAGCGTCGCCGACCTGTGCGAACGGCTCGCGCGGCGTTATCCCGCGTTCACGTGGCGCATTGCGCAGCATGACGAGGCGCCGAATATTGATTACTTCGCCGATTACGACCGCGCGTCGATGGACAACACGCGGCTGGTCGCCGATACCGGCTTTGCGCCACTGTTCGATCTGGCCGAAGCGGAAGCCGACTTCCATCACTGGATAACCGCGCTGGGCGCGTGAACGCCTGCCCCGCGATCGTACGAGTAACGTCATGACCCTACCCTCACCCTATTCGGCCGCAAGCCTGAACATGGCCGACAAGGTATGCATCGTCACTGGCGCCGCGTCGGGCATCGGCCGGGCGATTGCGCGCCAGCTCGCCGCCAACGGCGCGACGGTCGTGATCGCCGACGTCACGACGGACGTGATCGAAGGCGGCATGCCGACCGCAGCACTGATTGCGCGCGATGGCGGCCACGCACATTTTGCGCGCGATGGCGGCCACGCACATTTCGCCGCGACCGACGTCGCCGACACGGCACAGGTCGATGCGCTGGTGGCGCACGCGGTCGAGCGCTTCGGGCGGCTCGACGTGCTGGTCAACAATGCCTGTGTTCGTCATGCACGGTCGCTGCTGGAATTCGAAGATGCACACTGGCAACGTCTTCTCGACGTCAATCTGACAGGGGTATTCCGCTGCTGCCGCGCCGCCGTCCGGCAGATGATTCAGCAAGCGCCTGAAGGCGACGTGCGCGGGCGGATCGTCAATCTGTCGTCCCAGCACGGCATGATCGCTGCGCCAGGCGACCTCGGCTACGGCACGACCAAGGCCGCGATCGACTATATGGCGCGCCAGATCGCCACCGAATACGCGCCGCACGGCGTCGTCTGCAACGCGGTCGCGCCGGGCAAGATCCAGACCGGCGCCGGCGGCCGTGCGGTCGACCCCGCCGTGCTCGAACGCGCCAACCGGCGCACGCCCTGGCCGCGTCTCGGACACCCGGACGACATTGCGCGCGCGGTGCTGTTTCTGTGCAGCGACCTCTCGACTTTCACGACCGGCACCACGCTGATGGTGGACGGCGGCTGGATGGCGGCATGAGCATGCACGACGCGCCAGTCTCGAACGGCCCGCTCGATCTGCTGATCGCGGATGCGACGCTGATTTTCGCCGACGGCTCGGCCCGCGCGGCGCAACTCGGCATTCGCGGCGCGCACATCGCCTATATCGGCGACGCGCGGCCCGCGGCGACGCGCACGCTGTCGCTGCCGGGACGCGTTGTGACGCCGGGATTCGCCAACGCGCACTATCACGCGGGCCTGAACTTTGTGCGTGGCGTGGCGCCGGATTGCGGCTTCGCGCCGTCCTATACGCCGGGGTTGCCCCAAGCGTCGTGGCTTGACGCCGAAGAAGCCCTCGCGCTGTCGCGGCTCGGCGCGCTCGAAGCGTTGCGCGCCGGCTGCACGACGCTTGCGGACAGTTTCGTGCATGCCGAGGCGACCGTCGAAGGTATCGCGCAGACAGGCGTGCGGGTGTTCGCCAGCCAGCGGCTCGCGGACGTGGATTTCGCGTCGGTGCTGGCTGGCGAACGGCGCTTTGACCGCGCCCGCGGCGAGCGCCAGCTGGAACGTGCCGCCGCGTTCGTCGCGCGTTGGGCCGGTCAGGCGAACGGCCGCATCCAGGCGCACCTCACCGCGCATGCGCCGGACACCTGTTCAGTCGCGCTGCTCGAAGACATCGCCACGCTAGCCCGCCGTCACGATCTGCCGATCAGCACGCACCTCGCGCAAAGCACGGATGAAGTCGACTGGGTTCGTCAGCAGCATGGGCGCTCGCCGGTAGAATTGCTCGACGAAATCGGGCTGCTCGACGGCCGGCTGCTCGCAGGTCACTGCATTCACGTCGACGACGCCGACATCGCGCGTCTGGGCCGAAGCGGCGCGCACGTGGTGCACATTCCGCTCGGCAACGCGATATCCGGGCGTATCGCACCGACGCGCCGCCTGCTCGACGCCGGCGCGCCGCTGTGCCTCGCCACCGACACCATGCACGGCGACATGATCGAAGTGATGCGCTGGGCGCTCGCGATGGGCCGTCTGCAAGCCGGCGCGGTGGGCAACGACTGGCAACCGTCCGACGTCTTCGCGATGGCCACGCGCCATGGCGCCGCCGCGCTCGGCTGGGACGCGCGCCTCGGTACACTCGAGGTCGGCCGGCTCGCCGATCTGGCAATCATCGATTTTCGCCAACTGCATCTCACGCCGCGCATCGATCCGCTCGGCAATCTCGTGCACAACGCCACCGGCTCGGACGTGGAATGTGTGATCGTCGACGGCCGGCTCGTGATCGAGCAAGGCCGCGCGCTATGTGTCGACGAACACCAGATTCGCGCCGACGCTCAACGCGCCGTCGATGCCGTCTGGCGGCGCTGCCCGAATCCGCTTCGCCCTTATCCCTCCCTTTCCACTATCCGTTCATGAGCCGACGCATCCGTCTGGGCATTCTGACGCCCTCATCCAATACTTCTCTCGAACCGCTGACGCAGGCGCTGATAGCCGGGCTGCCTGAAGTCAGCGTACATTTCGCGCGTTTTTCCGTCACGCAGATCGCGCTCAGTCCCGACGCGCTCGGTCAGTTCCAGCGCGAACGCATTCTCGACGCCGCGCGCCTGCTCGCCGATGCGCATGTCGACATGATTGGCTGGAGCGGCACGTCCGCCGGCTGGCTCGGCTTCGATCAGGACGAAGCATTGTGCGCCGCGATCACGGAGACGACGGGAATTCCCGCCAGCACGTCCGTACTCGCGCTCAATCGCGCGCTGGAGGCGTTCGGCATTCGCCGGCTCGGCCTCGTCTCGCCGTATCTCGCGGACGTGCAGCAGAAGATTGTCGCAAACTACGCCGCGCTCGGCATCGATGCGAGCCGCGAAAGCCATCTGGATCTTCAGGAAAACTTCGCCTTTGCGCTGGTCGACGAAGCGACGCTCGACCGTCAAGTGGCCGACGTGGTGGCCGCCGGCGCGCAAGCGGTTACGACCTTCTGCACCAATCTTTATGCCGCGCACCGTGTTGCGCACTGGGAAGCGCAACACGGCGTGCCGGTGTTCGACACCGTCACCACCGTCGTATGGGACATGCTGCGCCGCTGCGGTGTCGATACACGCCGCATCGCCGGCTGGGGCCGGCTCGTTCAGGAAATTTGACATGCAACCCTTCGATACCGTCATTCGCAACGCCCGCGTGGTCACGGCCGCGGACATCTTCACCAGCGACATCGGCATTCTCGATGGCCGCATCGTCGCGCTCGGCCTGCATCTCGAAGCCGGCGCGCGCGAAATCGACGCGGCTGGACGGCACGTGACGCCCGGCGGCGTCGACGGCCACGTTCACTTCGATCAGCCCACCGGCGACGGCTCGATCATGGCCGACGACTTCCTCTCCGGCACCACGTCCGCAGCCTGCGGCGGCACCACGACCGTGATTCCGTTCGCGTGCCAGCAGAAAGGCCACACGCTGCGCGAAGCAATCGACGACTACCATCGCCGCGCGCACAGGAAGCCCGTGATCGACTACGCGTTCCACCTGATCGTCACCGACCCGACGCCGGAGATTCTGCGCGACGAGTTGCCGGCGTTGATCGCCGAAGGCTACACGTCGTTCAAGGTCTACATGACCTACGACGCGCTCAAGCTGAGTGATCGCGAAATGCTCGACACGCTCTCGGTCGCGCGCAGCGAGGGCGCGATGGTGATGATCCATGCGGAGAACGCAGACTGCATCGCGTGGCTGACCGAGCGGCTGCTCGCCGCCGGTCATACCGCGCCCCGCTATCACGCGACGTCACGGCCCATGCTGGTGGAGCGCGAGGCGACGCATCGGGCGATCGCGTTCGCCGAACTGGTGGACGTGCCGATCCTGATCGTGCACGTGTCGGGCCGCGAAGCGGTCGAGCAGATCCGCTGGGCGCAAAGCCACGGTCTCAAGGTGTACGGCGAAACCTGCCCGCAGTATCTCTTTCTGACCGCAGATTCGCTCGGCTGTGACGACAGCTTCGAAGGCGCGAAGTGCATCTGCAGCCCGCCGCCGCGCGACAAGGCCAACCAGCAGGTGATCTGGGACGGACTTGAAAACGGCGCGTTCGAAGTGTTCTCGTCCGATCACGCGCCGTTCCGCTACGACGGTCCGGACGGCAAGAAAGCGCATGGCGAAGCTGTCTCGTTCGACCAGATCGCCAACGGCATTCCCGGCGTGGAGACGCGCATGGCTTTGCTGTGGTCCGAAGGCGTGCGCACCGGCCGCATCACACCACAAAGCTTCGTTGCGCTGACCTCGACAAACGCGGCGAAGCTCTACGGTCTTTATCCGCGCAAGGGCAGCATCGCGATTGGCGCGGACGCCGACCTCGTCATCTGGGACGAGAGCCGCACGTTCCATGTGGAAAACGCGAAGCTGCATCACAACGTCGATTACACGCCGTACGAAGGCATGCATCTGAGCGCGTGGCCCGCGTTGACGATGTCGCGCGGCGACGTGGTGTGGGACGGCGAAAAGCCGTGCGGCGATGCCGGACGCGGCGAATTCGTGCCGTGCGCACGGCCCGATCCGGCCAAGCCGCGCCGCCGCAAGACCGAACTGCCGCTGTAGTCTCGTTGAGAGCGTGTGAGGGTTTCGGTGCAAATCGGATGCGCCGGCATTACGCTCGGATTTTGACGAGCGTGGACCCGCAAAGAGTCATCTGAAAAGACATCGACTGGTTGTTTAATGGCCGCCACTTCGACCGGGAGGTCATAGTCATTTACACGAGAGCGTGCAGAAGTTGGGGAGGCAGATTTCGTGAGGAATCCATGGCTTACGGCATGGTTGTACGGTCTGTTCTGTCGGTCGGCGGCTGCCTGCCTGCCCGCCGACGCTGGCCCAATGCCTTTGCCATAACACGTGCCGGCAATCTTGAACGCCGTGATGCGACGCGGCGAGAACTCCCCGTTCAAAACCGCAACCCTGACCTGCGCCATGCAGTGCGCCCCTCATCAGTCCAGCGCATCTGTCGCTTCTTGGCCATACGGTAGCTAACAACCTGGTTCACCGCGGACTCGGCGATGCTGCTGCTGATCGGCAGGCCCTTGCGATGCCGTGCGCTGTAGTTGACCAGTTGACCAACGTGCGCGCGTTGTTCCCCAGGTGACTGGAGGCAGTATTCAGATTCCACCACAGGGTTTTGAATTCGTATCCCTCCTTGGCCAGCAGTCGACTGTCCAGTGCCTTGATCCGCTCCAAAGCCTTGTTTCGCGTGGGTGATTTCGGTCTCCACCAATTCCCGTTCCATCGAGTCGATCATCTTGCTGCCGAACACGGACCGCTGCGCCGCCTGGAACTTCATCGCGATGTGAAACCAGTCGAGGATCCGGCCGCGAGCCAGCTGACTGCCCTCGACGGTCTTCGCAAATTCACCTGCGTCGTCGCTGATCACGGTCACGCGCTCATTGATCGCCACACCGTTCCGCCAGAGGAACTGATCGAGTCGCGCTGCAGCCGAAGTCACTTCCCTGTGCACATACGCATACAGTTTTGGAGGACCGTCGGTGAACGTCGCCCGTCCGGCGACGATGTTCACGTGGCGACCACGGTCTCTCCCGGCGTCGCAATTGCGCGGCCACGCCGAGTCGACGCCCACGGCGGCGACATGGCGACATGGCTGCATTCGGGAATCTGTTCGTCTGCAACAGACTGGGGCAGACGCGCGATGTCACGCTCTATTTCAGCGTCGAGCTGTTTTCCAAGGTCGAGAATCCGATCCCGGATGCCGCTTGACGAGGTGCCCTTGTCCAGCGGCAGCACTTCCTTGAGCATGACGGCCGCCTGGCGGTAGGGCAAATGAACCGCCCACTTCGCCTGGAGGTATTCCAGCTCCGGAGTGACTCGTCTGGTTAGCGTTCTGGACAAGGGATGCACCACACGCTGCGGCGTTTGCGCAGCCCCTTGACACGCACACGACCATAGCTGCGGACTCTTCACGGGCACTTTGCCGTAGACGGTGCACAGCACCGTCGAGCGACTGTCCTTGTGGCTCAAGGCCGCACCACAGTTCTGACAATGGGTCTGGCCTGAGAGCCATCGCTGTACTTGTTTCGAAATCAGTTCGGTCTGCACCTTTGCCAGCAGCGACCGCCCTTCCGCGAGAGTCAGACCCAGTTCAGCAAGACTACGGTCGGGGCGCACAACGACGGCCAGAACTCCATCGCACTCCTCGAACGTGTCAGTCTCACCATCGACCAACCTTGCTTCGATGATCAACCGCATGGCTTGCTCCCAGCGTTACGAGACCGATCAGCCTACCCCAGACGAAACCGGCGCCGCGACAGGAACCACAACCGGCGCTCCTTGGAAGCCTCCCCAACTTTTGCGCACACTCCGGCGGTCGCTGCTGCGATCTAGTGATCGATGCTTGATAGAGTCTGTTTCGTTATCGCCGCTATCCGGCATTGGTGTCGGTAGGAGACCAGATAGCACGTGAAGCCATGGCGCGGGTCAGCGGATTTCCTAGTGGGCCGCAGCGTATCAGGCCGCAATAAGCCCGGATATAAAGCTGCAGCCCATCCTGTCGCAGTCGTAACACACGAAAAACCGTCGCAAACGGGAGGCGTTCATATAAGGACAGATGGAGACTGGCCATGGTCCGCAACGCCCACGCGCAGAGCAGTTCTATGACCTTTTGATGTAAGCACTCCTACGGACTTCGTCCTAACTCGTCGGCTCCTCCTTACCGCGACGCAACCGGCGGGCGTGACGGAGTGAAGCTGGGCCAACTCAGGAAAAGATCGCTTCAATATCTGGCGACGCGTCTTTCACCTCCTCGAAGTTCAGTGTCGCTTCGATATGCTGCAGGTGTTCCAGCATGCACGCCGCAGCCTTTGCTTCGTCATGCGCTTCGATTGCATCGATTAGATCGCCGTGCTCGTGATGCGGGCACGCAGGGGCGTTGGGCTTGTCGTACAGCGTGATGACGAGGCACGTCAACGGCGCGAGTTCTCGCATCATACGCAAGAGGATTTCGTTGCCGATGATCTCCGCGATCAGCACATGAAACTCACCTGACAGCCGGATGATGGCGGGCCGGTCATTCTGCTTGCGCGCTTCGCTTTCCTGCCGCACATGCTTGCGTAACGCACGCACGTGCGCCGACGTCGCGGTGCGGCTCAGCAGTCTGGCCATTTCCGGCTCGATCATGCGCCGCGTGACAAATACATCTCGCGCCTGTCGGACGCTCGGGCTGGCGATGAAGGCTCCGCGATTCGGCACCAGTTCGACCAGCCCCTCATGGGCAAGCTTGTTGAGCACTTCGCGAATCTTGGTCCGGCTTACACCCGAGACTTCCGCGAGCCGCTCCTCAATCAATTTTGTACCGGGTGCAAGGCGATGCTCCAGCACCGCCTTCTGGATGCGGCCGTAGATTTCCTCGTTCGTAAACGGCGCCTTGGGTGCGGCAGTTTTACTGGCAGGCATGGAGGAGGCTCGGCTCAAAGGGTTTCTCGCAACGCGGAATGGATTGATGATAGAGCAATCACGAGCATTTTTGTACACAAAAATTCTATAAAGATCACGTATCCAAGCCATGCTTTAGCGGAGGAAACGATAACTTTTTTATGAATACAAATTTCATCCACGCTCATCGAGCCTGGCAAGCCGAAGACGTTTTTTGGGAGGCACGTTTTTTTGCCGTGTAGCGACCTCGTTTGGTGCCAATGAATCGATCATGGTGCGCCAGCGCACCATCTTCATGCGAGTGTGCTTATCGTAATTTCCGCATGAATCATTGACGTTCATTACAGAGAAGGTGCTCAGGAAGCCGCCGTTTGCGCTATCGAAAGCGCATCCAACATTGCATACAATTTCATTTTTATTGCGTACAAAAGTGTCGATTTATGTTGGCATAAAGTTTGCGTCAGGAGAATCCAGCAAGCATCTTTTTCCGGCACGTTCCGCGCCGCTTTATACGCTGTCTTACCTTGCATGTTCTGTGACTTTCTCTGGAGAGAGCCTGATGTCCGAACGATTTTCGCGTCGCCAATTCCTCCAACGTGCCGGCGCGGGTGTAGCCCTGGTGTCGATTGGCCTGCCCCGTTTTGCGATGGCCGCCGGGCTCACGCTTGACGACATCAGGAAGGCAGGCACGCTGCGCATCGGCTGCGAAGCGACCTATCCGCCGCTGACCTATCGCGACGCGACCGGCACGATGATCGGCTACGACGTGGATCTCGCCAACGCGTTTTGCCGTAATCTCGGCGTCAAGGCGCAGTTCATCGACACGGTCTGGTCTGGCGTGATTCCGTCGCTCTATACGAAGAAGTTCGATCTGGTCATGAGCAGCCTGAGCTATACGGCCGAGCGCGAAAAGCACGTGGACTTCTCCGTACCTTATGTCGAAGCCTCGCAGGCGCTGCTGATTCGTGCGATGGATCAGAAGAGCGTCACCAGCCTCAACGGCATGAACGGCAAGGTGCTCGGACTCAAGCTCGGCTCACCGGGTCAGACGCTCGAACCGAAGCTCGATGCCCAGTTGAAAGCAGCGGGCGGCGAGGGTTTCAAGGAAGTGAAAACTTTCGACGACCATCCGGCCGCCTATATCGCGCTGGCAGAAGGCAAAGTGGACGGCGTGCTCAACACATTGCCGACGCTTGCGCTCGTCCTGAAGAATGCGCCAGGCAAATACGCCATCGTCAAGGGCATCGGCGCGGATAACTGGGCGGGCATCGCAGCACGTACGGATGACACCGCGCTGATCGGCTTTATCGACCAGCAACTGCACAAGTTCAAAGCAGACGGCACGTTGCATAAGCTACAGCAGAAGTGGTTTGGTTTCGACATGAACTTGCCGGATGCAATTCCGGCGCTGTCCTGAGAGCGCGGCGTCCATGGACTGGAGCATTATCGTCATGGCGTTGCCGATCCTCGCGGTCGGCCTGCTCGCCACGCTGAAGGTTTGCCTCGCGGCCATCGCGATTGGTATCGTGCTCGGCTTCGTGCTGGGTTTCGGCGCGCTCAGCCGCTTCAAGGCGGTTCGCATTGCCGTGCTGGCGTACGTCGATTTCGTGCGCGGCACACCGTTGCTGGTGCAGATCTTTCTCGTCTATTTCGCGCTGCCCGTCATCGGCATCAACTTCAATGAGTATTGGGCCGGCGTCATCGCGCTCAGCCTGAATGCAGGCGGTTTCATCTGCGAGATCGTGCGCGCCAGCATGCAGTCCGTCGATCGCGGCCAGACTGAAGCCGCGCAATCCATCGGCATGCGTCATGGCCAGATCGTTCTGCACGTGCTCTTTCCACAAGCGTGGCGGCGCATCCTGCCGCCGCTCACCAACGAACTGATCTCGCTGATCAAGGGTTCGGCGCTGCTGTCCGCAATCTCCGTGTATGAACTGACGCACGCCGGACAGGAAATCATCGCGACGTATTTTTCCCCGTTCGAAATTTTCATGCTGATCGCCCTGTACTACTACGCATTGATCTCGGCGTTGGCGTGGCTGTCGCGCTACCTCGAACGGCGGCTGCCGCAATACTGACTTCATGAACTCGAGCCCCAGCATGTCTTCCATCGTCACCGCCTCCGACCTGCCCGCGGCGACCTCCATGGACGCCGCCGCGCGCACCCATGAAAGCGGCGCTGCAACGCTTCTGTCGATTGAAGGGTTGCACAAGCGTTTCGGCGACAAGGTCATCCTGCCCTCCGTCTCGCTGGACATCGCACGCGGCGAGACGGTGGTGCTGATCGGCCCGTCGGGTTCAGGCAAGACCACGCTACTGCGCTGCATCAACTTTCTGGAGAAACCGGACGGTGGCACGATTCGGCTCGGCGGCCAGCGTATCGGGCTGTCGGAGCACGAGCGCGCGCTGCCCGAAGCCGAACTGGCGCGGCAACGCAGCCGCTTCGGTTTCGTGTTTCAGCGCTTCAACCTGTTCGCGCATCTGAGCGCGCTGGATAACGTCGCGGCCGGCCCACAGCGTGTATTGGGCCTCTCGCGCGATGCGGCCCGCGCTCGCGCACGCATTGCGTTGGAAAAAGTCCACCTCGCGCAGCACATCAGCAAGCGGCCCTCGCAACTCTCGGGCGGCCAGCAGCAACGCGTGGCGATTGCCCGCGCGCTCGCGATGGAGCCGCAGATGATCCTGTTCGACGAGCCGACCTCGGCGCTCGACCCGGAACTCGTCAACGAAGTGCTCGACGTGATGCGCGATCTCGCCGCAGCCCGGATGACGATGATGGTCGTGACACACGAAATGAGCTTCGCGCGCAACGTCGCGCATCGGGTCGTCTTCATGGATGCCGGCGCGATCGTCGAACAAGGCACGCCCGGCGACGTGTTCGGCCGTCCGCGCGAAGAGCGCACCCGGCGTTTCCTGCAGCACCTGCACATCTGAACTGAACCGGACCACCTGACTGATGACTGCCCCCCCTATCGAGCTTGACCTTGACCTGTTGCTGCTAGGCGCCACCGTCGTGACGATGGACCCGGCTCAACCACTGCTGGACGACGCGGCCATCGGCATACGCGGCAACCGTCTCACCTTCGTCGGCCGCGCACAGGATCTGCCGGTGGGCACACGCGTGCAGACGACGCGCCGGCTTGACGGACGCGTCATCGTGCCGGGCTATGTAAACGTGCATACCCACGCCATTCTGACGATGGTGCGCGGCGTCGCCGAAGATCTGGGCTTCGCGCCGGCCTACACGCCCGGAATTCCGCACGGCCATGACGTGCGCCCGGACGAAGCCATCGCGCTGGCGCGTCTCGGCGCACTCGAAGCGATGCTGTTCGGCTCCACGCTGATCAACGACACCTACGTCCATGCCGACCTGACGATGGACGCCATGGCCGATCTCGGCCTGCGTGTGTACTCATGCGGCCGCCTGCACGACGTCGATTTTTCCGGCGTCGCGGACGGGCGCTGGGAGTACCACGCCGCGACCGGCGAGCGCACGCTCAACGACGCGCTGGCGCTCGCTGACCGCTGGCATCGCAAGCACAACGGGCGCACCGGCGTCCAACTCGCCGTTCATGCGCCCGACACCTGCTCCGACGATTTTCTGCGTCTGATTGCCGACGCAGCACGCACGCATGATCTGGGCGTGACGACTCATCTCGCGCAAAGCCGTACCGAAGTTAGCGTGGTGAAGCAGCGTTCGGGCAAGAGCCCCGCGCAGTTGCTTGACGAGGTCGGACTACTCAACGAAAGGCTCGTGGCGGCGCACTGTCTGTATCTGGACGATGATGACATCGCCCGTGTCGGACGGGCTGGCATCACGGTGGCGCACATCCCCAAGGGCAACGCGACGGGTGGCACGATGGCGCCCACGCCGCGTTTGCGCAACGCCGGCGCACGCATTGCATTGGGCACCGACAACATGCACGCCGATATGACCGAGGTTATGCGCTGGGCGCTGGCGATTGCGCGCATCCAGTTGGGCGAAGTCGCTGCGGACTGGCAGCCCGCTGACGCGCTCGCCATGGCGACGCGCAACGGCGCGCAGGCCATGGGCCTCGGCGACGAACTCGGTTGCCTCAAGACGGGCTGGCTCGCAGACCTCGCCGTGTTCGATTTCCGGCGCGCGCATCTGACGCCGCATCCCAATCCATTGGGCACGCTCGTGCACACCGGCCTTGGGCGCGATGTCGAAATGGTCATCGTGGACGGAGAGATTGTGGTGGACGGCGGCGCCCCCACCCGCTGCGACGTCGACGCGGTCATCGCCGCTGGAAAGCACGCCGCCACGCAACTATGGAAAAGGGCTCGCGCATGAGCACCCCGCATAGTATCGATTCGCAGTCGACGCACGACACAGCGGGCGCCGGGAACGTCGCCCCGGCAGTGTCGCAAGCACGCGCCACGCAAACCGGTGCCGCCGTGCGGATGCGCGACATCCGGCATCGTTTCGGCGCCGTGCCGGTGATTGAAGAAGTCTCGCTCGATATTGCCGCAGGGGAGCTGGTTGCGTTGCTGGGCCCATCGGGCTGCGGCAAAAGTACCCTACTACGCATTCTCGCCGGTCTGCAGGTGCAGTCCGAGGGCGAAGTGCATATTGGCGGGCAATGCGTGGACGGCCTGGCGCCTCGCCAACGCGGCGTGGGCATCGTCTTCCAGAACTACGCGCTGTTTCCACACATGACGGTCGCCGCCAACGTCGCCTACGGTCTGGAAGCCAACGGCGTCGCGCGTCGTAATGCCGCTCGCAAGGCGCTGCAGATGCTCGAAATGGTGCGCATGGAAGCATTCGCGAAGCGCTATCCGCGCGAGTTGTCGGGCGGTCAGCAACAACGCGTGGCACTGGCCCGCACGCTCGCCGTCGAGCCGCGCATCCTGCTGCTCGACGAGCCTTTCGCTGCGCTCGACAAAAACCTGCGGCTCGATATGCAGATCGAAATCCGCCGTCTGCAGCGCGAACTGAGCATCACGACCGTGATGGTAACGCACGACCAGGAAGAGGCGATGAGCATGGCCGACCGGGTCGCGGTGCTCAATCACGGGCGGCTCGAACAATACGACTCGGCGGTCGCGATCTACGATCAGCCCGCAACCCCCTTCGTCGCCACCTTCGTCGGCACGGCGAATCTGCTGCCGGTCACCTTGCGCGTACACGGCAACCAGTGCCTGGCAAACTTCGACGGCGGCGCCGAGGTGGCCGTTGCCCAGCCCGGCCCGTGGCGCGACGCCGGCGCGGCGCTGCTCGCGGTTCGCCCCGAGCAGTGGGCGTGGCAGTTGCCGCGGCCCGGCGCCGGCGCGCGTCAGCTGCTGGCTACCGTGCAACTGGCGATGCCGATCGGTCCCACGCTGGTGGTCGATCTGCAGACCGATGCCGGACAGACCGTGAAGATTTCCGTGCCGCGCGCCGAAGGTGCCGACTTGCGCCCGGGCTTGCGCGTCGCGCTCGATTTCAAGCCGGGTGCGCGAGTACGCACGTTCAAGGCGGCGCAACACAGTACCGCAGGTGTCTAGCACGCGGTCCAGATCGCTCTGGCCCAACCTGCCGCCCGCTTCGTTATCGCCAGTTCATTCTGTTTAACTATCCATCCAGAGGTCCTATGTCGCTGATCGATCACCAACGTCGCAAGCTCCTGCACCTGATGGGGGCGGCCGGGGCCTTCGGCCTGTCGCTCGGCAGCCCGCTTGCCATGGCCGCAGCTGAATCCGTCGCCGCTACGACGTTTCCGGGCGCCTGGGAAGAGTCACAACGCAAGATCCTCTTGCCTGCGTTCCGCAAGGCCACCAACATGAGCGCGGTGCTCACCGCCTCGCAGGCAGTCGACACGCTGACCAAGCTGGTGGCCGCGCGTAACAACCCGCCGTTCGACGTAGTCATGATGGACGAAGGGCCTTACCTGCAGGGCATCGCGCAAGGCGTGTTCGAACCCATTCCGGCAGCCCGCGTGCCGAACCTCGCGAATCTGCCTGCGCACTTCGTGGATCCGAAGGGTCTGGGCGCTTACGTCTCCGCGCAGGTCTATGGCATTGCTTACAACACTGAGCGCGTGAAGACCACGCCGAAATCCTGGAACGATCTGCTCAAACCGGAATTCAAGGGCCGCGTCGGCCTGGTGAGTCTCGACTCCACCCTGGGCACGGTATGGATGGTGGCGCTCGCCAAAATGCTGGGCGGCGACGAAGATCACATGGAACCGGCGTTCGACTACATCAAGCGTCTGATGCCGAACGTCGCCGCGGTTGCCGCCAATCCGGGCGCACTCGGCACACTGTTCCAGCAAGGTCAGGTGGATATTGCCTGCCATTACATCAACAACGTGGAATCGCTCAAGGCAAAAGGCGTACCGGTGGCGCTCGCGCGCCCCGAGAGCAACTGGGGCATGGTGCGCAGCACGATGAATATCGTGAAGAACACCCGGGCGGCGGATCTCGCCGCCGCGTATATCAACACCGCGTTGAGCGTCGAAGTGCAGCAGCAGATGACGAGCGCGCCCTACTACGTGGCACCGACCAACACGAAGGTGCCGTTCGGTGCGGCGCTCGCCGCTGTCGCTCGTAACGCCAATGACTTGACGTCGTTCGTGCAGGTCGACTGGGCACGTATCAATCCGCGCCGGGCGGAATACATTGACCGCTTCAACCGTCTGGTCAAGGTCTGACGCATGACGAACGCGAACCACCGGATTCCCCACGACTGGCTGCTCGTACTGCCGCTGGGCCTGTTCTTCATCGCGTTTGTGGGCGTGCCGCTCTTGCTGGTCACGCTGATCAGCCTGCACAACGACACGAACATGACGCATGTCGGCATTCGCCAATACCTGGTGTTCTTTGGCGACAGCTATAACCGCGGCATCCTCTGGCAAACGCTCTGGCTAGGCGTGGCGACCACACTGGTGACGATCGTGCTCGGCTATCCGGTTGCGCATCTGTACGTGGTGAGCCCGCCGCGCTGGCGGCGTGTGCTGATCGTGCTGATCCTGCTGCCGCTTCTGACCAGTTCGGTGGTGCGCACGTTTGCGTGGGTCGTGATTCTCGGCAATGAAGGGCTGGTCAACGCGCTTCTGATAGCGCTCGGACACACGGGCCAGCCGGTCAAGCTCCTGTACACGCCGCTGGCGGTGATTCTCTCGCTTGCGCAGATCGAATTGCCATTGATGGTGTTGCCGCTCGCCACCACGCTCGCTTCACTCGATACGCGCTTGCCCGAGGCGTCGCATGCGCTGGGCGCCAGCAGCTGGCGCACGTGGTGGAAGATCACCGTGCCGCTTGCGATGCCGGGTTTGCTCAGCGGAACCTTGCTGGTGTTTACCGGCGCGGTCAGCGCGTTCGTGGTTCAAACCCTAGTGGGCGGCGGCCAGTTGATGTACATGCCGTTCTACATCTACGAACAGGCCATCCAGACTCAGAACTATCCGTTTGCCGCGACGCTTGCCGTGATTCTGCTGGTGAGCGTGCTGCTCGTGGTGACCCTGCTCAATTATTTCGGCCGCAAGACCAGAGGGTTTGTCCATGGCTAGATCCACGCTTGCCACACCGGCCATCATGCCGGCGCGTCGCACCCAACCGGGTCGCCTGTCTTTCAATGCGGTGATGGGCCTGATGGGCGGTATCGGTCTACTGATGCTGATCGGGCCCACGTTGATCGTGCTGGTGACGTCGCTCACGTCGGGCTACTCGCTGAAGTTTCCGCCGCCGGGGCTGTCATTGCGCTGGTATCAGGCGCTGATCTTCGATTCGCCGGAGATCATCGACGACCTGCTGTTGAGTCTGAAGCTCGCTGCCGCCGCGACCGCCTGCGCGACCGTGCTGGCGGTCGCCGCCGCGGTGACGCTCGCGCGCCGCCGCAGCTTCGCCGCGCGACTGCTCGATTCGTTTTTCATGGCGCCGCTGACCATTCCGTCGCTCGCGCTGGGATTGGGTATCCTGATCCTGTTCAACCTCGAAAGCGCGGGGCTCTCGTTCTACAGTCTGCTCGCCGGACATATCGTGCTGTGCGCACCGTACGTGCTGTACACAACCTCGGCCAGTTATGCACAGCTCGATCCTGCGCTGCTGGACAGTTCAACATGCCTCGGCGCGGGCGGCTGGTTCACCTTCCGCCGCGTGGTATTGCCGGCGCTGGTGCCGGGCATTGCGTCGGGGGCGTTCATTGCGTTTATGAATTCGTTCGATAACGTTGCGCTGTCGCTGTTCCTGTCCGATGCGCGTTCCGAAGTGTTGCCCATCCACCTGTGGCATATCATCGAGGACAGCCTCGACGTGCGGGCGGCCGCGGCCTCGGGCGTGCTGATTATCGCCACCTTGATTTCCATGCTGCTGATGGAACGGCTTGCCGGCTTGTCGCGGCAGTTTCGCTAGCCGCCACAGTCCACACCGTCCTTCGATGAGGCAAAAAACGTGCGCAAGATACTCTCCAATGTCAGGGCATTACACGGCACCGAACAGCGTTATGAGCCGAGGCGCGTCGACGTCGTGATCGAAGGCGAGCGCATCGCCGCCATCGTGCCAGGCGGCAGCGCGACCGACGGCGAATGCATAGCGCTCGACGACTGCCTGCTGGTGCCGGGGCTCATCAACGGCCATCAACATTCACACGAGCATTTTCACAAGGGACGGCTCGAAAACCTGCCGCTCGAGTTGTGGATGCACTACGTGCGCGCGCCTCGCCCCGTGAAGCTGACGCCGCGCCAGATCTATCTGCGAACCTTGATTGGCGCACTCGAATCGCTGCGCAGCGGCGCAACCACGCTCGTCGACGACGTGAGCCTCGGTCAGGCCATTGACCCCGCCGCCGTCGACGCTATCTTCCAGGCCTACGGGGACGCGGGAATCCGCGCGCTCGTCGGGTTCTCGATGATGGATCGCGCGATCGTCGATAACTTCCCGCAGGTCGACAGCATTTTCCCGCCCGCGCTGCTTGCGCAACTGCGTGCGCAGCCACGGCCCTCTCCCGATGCGTTCTTCGCGCTGCTCGAAAGCGAGTTGGCGGATCACCATCCCCAGCATGACCGGGTGAGCATACTCATCGCCCCTTCCGCACCGCAGCGCTGCACGCCAGAATTTCTCGCGCGTTGCCGCGAATTCGCCGACACGCATGACCTGCCAGTCATCACCCACGTTCAGGAAACCCGCTTGCAGGTGGTAACGGCGCAAGCCTTCTACGGCAAGTCCATGGTGATGCGCCTTGCCGAACTGGGATTTCTGCGGCCAGGCACGTCGCTGATCCACGCGGTCTGGTTGTCGGATGCGGAGATCGCGTGTCTGGCTCAATCGGGTGCGAGCGTGCAGCACAATCCATGGAGCAATCTGATGCTCGGCTCGGGCATTCAACCTGTGCGAGCGCTGCTCGATGCTGGCGTCAACGTGAGTCTCGGCTCCGACGGCTGCGCGTCGACGGTCACCGTCAATATGCTCAACGTACTCGGCAGCGCCGCAGCTGTGTCGAAGATCCGCGGCGACGATTATTCGCGCTGGTTGTCCGCAACTGAAGCGCTGCATGCAGGGACGATTGGCGGTGCGACGGCGCTCGGACTAGGCAGCGAGCTAGGTGCAATCGAGCCGGGATATAGAGCCGACCTGGTCGCTTACCGGACTGACGCGATCAGCTTCACGCCGTTAGCCGATCCGGTACGGCAACTGGTGTATGCCGAGCGCGGCGCCGCGATCGATAGTGTGTTTGTCGCGGGCGAAACAGTCATGCGGAACGGCCGACTCACGTGCGTCGATGAAGGCGCGCTGCTGCGGGAGATCAACGCCGCTTATCAGGCACTCGGCGCGGAGTTCGACCTCGCGGATGAATCCGTCGCGCCGCTGCGCGCGGAGATGGAGAAGGTCTACGCGCGCGCCCAGGCACTGCAGGCCAACTGGCAACCTCATCCAGCGAAGCTGCCCGGTTGACGGTGCGCTTGCGGTTGGCGGAGTGCCTGTTCATGGATCGCGGCGCGATTCTCGAGGCAGCCGATCCGCAAAAGGGATCCCACTTTCACCGCATAACTGCGCGCCCCATGTGACCGGCTCGTAGCGCGCACCCTTGCCGCTGCGCGTTGGGGGAAAATGCTCGCCTTCGACACACGTCGCTTGGAAGCCGGAGCCGCCGTCGCCTTCTTTCACCACCTCGTAGATCCCAGACGTCTGAACCTTCTCGCCGGGTTTGTGCTGTTCGGCCATGTCACGCTCCTTCGGTTGATCTGTCTTGCGACATGCAAGCACTGTTCCTGCCCCGCTATTAGCAGCGTAGGTCAGCGAAGCGCGCCGCGAATGCTCACGCGAGGCCCGCACCCCGAGTCGGCGTCGTTCCAAGCTATGAACACCACTATGATTCGAAAATGTCATTCGAGGCATGGAATTTCTGTAACAGCTTGAATGGCGGGTGTGGCCGAGGAGCCATCGACAGGCACGTGTCCTTGAATGGCCGCGATCTTGAAGCTGCCATTAAAGTCATGGCGGATCGAAGGGCCGATGTGGGTTTTGCCTAGCCTTCCGTCACCGTCAGCACGGGCGGATCGGTCACGATCGACTTGAGTTCGCTTACCGTATACGAGAGCGCGCGAAGATCGGGGAGCGGACGGTTCAGTACCGCGTCATTGCGCAGCGCGGTTTCAAGCGACTCGGCCATGTCAAGCAGCCGCGCGTCGCCGCGAAACGGACCGACGAGTTGCAGGCCGAATGGCATGCCCGCGTGATCGGTACCACAAGGTAGCGACAGGGCCGGGTTCGTGAGCAGCGTGACGACATAGGTGAGCGCGACCCAGCGGTAATAATTGTCGAGCGGGCGGCCATTGACCTCGGCGAGATGCCACTGGGACCAGGGAAACGGTGAGATCGACGAGGTAGGCGAGACTATCAGGTCGTAGTCGTCGAACTTCGCCTGGAAGCGACGGAAAATCTTCGTCTGCTCCGCATGCGCCCACACTGCGTCGCGAAGCGACATCGCCTGCGCCATTTCGTAGTTGGCGCGCGTGTTCGGGCCGAGCAGAGATGGGTCGCGCTCGTAGGTCTCCCTGAAACTGGCGAGGAAGTTCTGCGCGCGGATCACGTCGAAAGTGCGGTCGGCCTCGCCCATGTCGAGATCCACCGGCTCGCACAGCTTGACGTAGCCTGCGATCGCCGCCATCTTCGCGCGGAGGGTCGCGCGCGTCGCATTGTCGACAGCGCACACGCCGAAGTCTTCCGTATAGCCGATACGCAGTTCGCTGACGTCGAGCGGCGCGCCATGCCCGAACGCTGCCCCGGTGATGGGATACCCGAGCGGATCGGTGTGATGCAAGCCGGCCTGGGCGGCCAGTTGCAGCCGGGTGTCCGCGACGGTGCGCCCCATCGGACCACTCACGTCAATCGGCGTCCAACCGAGCACCTTGCGGTCGATCGGCACGAGTCCCGGCGAGGGCCGGAACCCGACCACGCCGCAAAGCGCCGCGGGAATACGCAGCGAGCCGCCCGTATCCGTGCCCGTGCAGAGCGGTAGCATGCTGGTGGCGAGCGCGGCGGCCGAGCCGCCCGAAGAGCCGCCAGCGTTCAACAACGGATTGAACGGATTGCCGGTAGCGCCCCAGACCACATTGCGCGTGTTGGCTCCCGCGCCCATCTCGGGTGTGTTGGTCTTGGCGGTCACGATAGCGCCCGCGGCGCGCAGGCGAGCCACGAAGGCGTTATCGCGCGCCGGCACGTTGGCGCGAAAAAGCGGCGAACCGTAGGTGGTTAAAAGGCCTGCCGTTTCCTCCAGATCCTTGACACCGAGCGGCAACCCGTGCAACGGGCCGAGCGGCTCGCCGCGCGCAACGGCCGACTCCGCGCGCCGCGCTTCCTCGCGCGCGCGCTCGAAGCAGGTCGCCGCCACGGCGTTGACGGCCGGGTTGATCGCCTCGATCTGAGCGATGCAGGCGTCGAGCAGTTCGACCGGGGAAAGCTCGCGGCGCCCGATGAGTTCACGGGCTGTCACCGCCGACAGGGAAACCAGCGAATTGTCCATATCTTGTGTGTTCCTGGAATAAGCGTTGGCTTGGCTGGGCGTCCCGTTCACGGCGACAGGAACGGCCTACGCGATGCGACCAACCGGTTGGCCCTACCTGCGCCCACAAGCGAGCGCACGCCAGGCGCCCCGCCTGGGTCGCTTCAGCCGTGGGCGACCTCCGTCGGCGCCCACTGGGCGACACAGGCGACGATCGCGTTGCGCGTGTTTTCGAGGTGTATCCGGCTCTGCTCGCGCACGGACAGCGCATCGCCCGCCCGGAAGGCGTCCAACAACTGCGCGTGCTCGCGGTTATTACTCTCCATGAGGTCTTGCTTGATGTGCATCGCCAGCGACACATAGGGACGAGCGACACCCGAGAGGTTTTCGACGATCTCGAACAGGCGTGTTTTCTCCTGACTCCCTATCAGGTGCCGGTGGAATTCCACGTTGAGCAAAGCCCATTTTTCGGACGACGGGGTCGCGCTCATGGTTGCGTGACACACAGTGGCCGCCGCGAGATCGGCGGGCGCGAGTTGCCGGCAGGCCCGCTCCGCGAGCATGGGCTCGAGCAGCATGCGCAGTTCATAAATCTCGCTCACGTCTTCCGCAGTGAGGCCGCGTATGACGACGCCCCGGTTCGGGTCGATCGACACCAACCCCTCGGCACGCAGATCGCGAAACGCCTCGCGCACGGGTGTCGTGCTGACTTCCAGGCGCTTGGCCACCTCTTCCTGTCTGAGTCGGGTATTCGGCGGATACACTCCCTTCAGGATCTCCGCCCTCAATGTTCCGAGGACGTATTCCTGGATGGTTCGATAGGGCCTGCTCAACGTATCCTCCTTTTGCCGCGTCGCCGTGTTAGTGCATGCCGCGCACTATAACCGACACTGGCGCGCTCGCGGCCCCTCAGGCGGATGCCACTTCGGGATACCCGGCCGATACGGACGAGGCTGGCCATTGCGCCTGCAGCTGGCTTTCGACCCAGGCCGCGATCTGCAGCGTGCGCAGATCCGCCCCGAACTCGCCGACCACCTGGAACGCAAGCGGCAAACCATTTGCGGTGCGGCCCGACGGCACAGTCACGGCTGGGCTGCCTGTAAGGCTCCATGGTGCGCAGAAGATCCCGTCGCCTGTGTCCGAGAGCCCTGCGGGCGCCTCGCCGGGCGCCGACAGGGTCACGAGCGCGTCGCATCCGGCGAGCAGCGGCTTCGATTCGCGACGCAACCGCGCCTGCAGCGCAATGGCAGCCTCGTACTCAGCGGCAGGCGTTGCCGCGCCCGCCGCGATCAGCGTATGCATGTGCTCACTGACGAGCTCAGGATGCCTGGCGGCGGTGGGGCCGATCGTGCGCTGCGCCTCGACGCACGCAATGACCTGCACCGCGTCGACCATAGCCTGCATATCCGCGCCGTATTCAAGCTCGACGAGCGTGGCGCCGGCGGCGCGCAGACGCTCGAGCGAGGTTTCGAAGTTCTCCTTCTGCGCCGGCTGCACCCGGTCCCAGAAGGGCGTGTGTAACACGCCCAGCTGGGCTGGAGGATTGGCTGGAAACCATGCAGCCCATGTATCGAGGCTCGCCAACACCTCCGGCCGGTGCTCGACGAAGAGTGCATGCGCGAGCGCCACACCCTCCACCGTCTGCGCGAAAAAGCCGACGTGATCGAGCGAGCCGGACAGCGGATGCACACCGTCGCGGGACACCTTGCCGAAACTGGGCTTGTAGCCGACGACTCCGCAATAAGCGGCCGGCCGGATGACCGAGCCGACGGTCTGCGTACCGAGTGCAAGCGGCACTATGCCGGCGGCCACGGCGGCCGCTGAGCCGCTCGACGACCCGCCCGGCGTGTGCAGTCGGTTCCACGGATTGACCGTGGGTCCTGGCTCACGCCAGGCGAACTCGGTCGTCACCGTCTTCCCGAAGATCACCCCGCCCGCCTGTCGGATGGACTCGACGATACGCGCGTCCGCCGAAGGCTGGTGTCCGCGATAGACCGGCGACCCGTAGGCGGTCGGCATGTCGCGTGTATCGATCAGATCCTTGATACCGACCGGCAGGCCGGCGAGCGGTCCGTTGACTGCGGCATCCACGTCATAGGTGTCGGCTCGCGATGTGAACGCGCGGAGCCAGGGCTCGAGCTCGTTAGCACGCGCCTTTGCGGCCGAGAGCCGCGCGCGGGCAGCTTGGGCGTCGCCGCGGCTGGCAAGGAGGGTATTCAGCAACGATTGTTTTTGCATTCTGGTGATAGCTTTACTGTTGATTGCGCGAATTGCGCGAGGAATCCGGATCGATTCGAGCGGGCGCCGGCTTTGCGCGAGCGCCCTCTCCCGTCCCCCGTGCCTATTTGCGCGCTGCTGCCGCCGCAAACGAATTGTCCACCGCGCCAGCATATGTCACGCTGCCCGGCTTGATGTTGCCGAGGGACTCCTGCAGGGCCAGCGCGTTACGGAACGCCGGCTCGGAAATCTCGGGCGTCGCTGCGTAGATCTCCTGATCGATCAGGCGCTGTACAGCGCTGTCGACCACCTTCGGGTCAAGCGTCGGAAACTCGGTCCGCGCAACAGCCTTCGCCGTATCGGGCGAGTGCTGGATCAGCGCCTCGGCCTCGCCGATCGATTTCACAAACGCAGCGACCATCTGCGGCTTGGCTTTGATCGTGGAAGCGAGCGTGTCCATGCTGGAGAACGCATAGCCGCCCGGATAGGCCCTGGGGAACCCGTAGACGATCCGGTAGCCCTGTGACAGCCCGGTATCGACCTGCGGCTCGTAAAGCGCCGCCGCTTCGTCGCGCCCCGCGCTGACCGGTGCGAGCTCCGTGCCGATCTGCACGGTGTCGAGCTTCACGTTAGCGAGCTTTCGCTCGCTGACGAGGCGCTGCAGAAGATAGGTACTTGTCGTCGGCGGCAGCGCAGTGGCCACGCTCTTGCCGGCGAGATCGGACACCTCCTTAACCGACGAGCCCGGCGGCGCGATGATCCAGACGGGCACGCCTGCAACCACGTTCGCCACATTGACGAGCGACGCGCCCTTGAGGTTGGCAAGCATCGCCGTCATCGGGTCCTGCAGCGAAAAGTCCGCGTGACCGCCGATCACCGCAGCCACTCCGGCTGCGCCGCCGCCGGCCGTCACTTTCTGCACCGTGAGACCGTTCTTTGCAAACAAACCTTTGTCGAGCGCTACGTAAAGCGGCAGATACTGAATCGACTGAAAAGCCTGATAGACGACTACCGGCTCGGCAGCAACCGCCATGCGGGCCCCGGAAGCGGCGAGCGCCGCCACAAGGCAAGTGCCCAGAAACTTCACCGTTTTCTTTTCCATGTAATCACCTTTGCTTCCGTAAATTGAACAATCCAGCTCAGAATCGATGCCATCAACGTGAGAACGATAATGCCCAGCCAAACAGTATTGAGGTCAAACAAAGAGCCAGCGACGAACACTTCGTGACCCACTCCCGCCTGCGAAGCGATGTATTCGCCCACTACCGCGCCGATCAGCGCGAAGCCGATGTTCACGCGCAGTGTCGAGAAGATCCACGGCAGTGCGCTAGGCACGATCAGTTTGCTGAAGATCATGCCCGGCTTCGCCTTGAACGAGCGGAACAGATTCAGCAGGTCCTGATCCACCTCGCGCGCCGCGGCGCACGCGGAAATCATCGCAACCGCGAACGTGGAGATGCCGGCCAGCCAGATCTTCGAGGCCATGTCCGAGCCGAACCAGATGACAATCAGCGGACCGAGCGCAATCTTCGGAATGCTGTTCAGAATGACCGACAGACCTTCGGCCACGCCTGAGACCCTCGGCACGAACCAGAGCAGCAGCCCGAGGCCGATACCGAGTCCGCTGCCGACCACGAGGCCCATCAGCGTTTCGAAAAGCGTCGCCAGCGTGTCTGGGACGAGTGTGCCCTGCGGCGAAAGGCCCAACACCGCAGCCCGGTAGATTCCCTCGGGCGAGCCGAAAAGGCGGCCGTTGACCCAGCCAAGCGTAACCGCCAATTGCCAGCCAGCCACAATCACGACGACGATCGCGACGACAATGCCGGTCGTGCCAAGCGTTTTGGAACGGCCGCTTGCTGCGCGCTTGCTCGTGACCGTTGGTGAGATCGCGACGTCGCTCATGCCGAGGCTCCCGCGTGCTGGATTGAGTACCCGCGCAATCCGTTCCAAATGCGCGAGTGGTAGGCACGGAACTCGGGCGCTTCGCGCGCCGATACCGCCGTACGGGGCCCCGAGGTGGAGAGTCGAACGTCGATGTTGTCTTCGATGCACGCCGGGCGTCCGCCAAGGAGAATGACGCGGTCGCTCATCGCGATTGCCTCCTCGATGTCGTGCGTCACGAGAATTACGCTGGTGCCGTTTTGCTTGCGCAATTCCATGACGTCGTCCTCCAGCGTCAGGCGGGTTTCGTAGTCGAGCGCCGAAAACGGCTCATCGAGGAGCACGAGCGTCGGATCGACGAGCAGCGTGCGGGTGAGCGCTACGCGCTGGCGCATGCCGCCCGAAAGCGCGTGCGGATGCGCGTCGGCGAAGGAATCGAGGCCGTAACGCGCCAGCATTTGTCTCGCGCGCTCGATGTCCTCGCGCCGAACCTTGCGGTAAAGCTCGATGCCCAGCACCGCGTTTTCCAGCACCGTGCGCCATGGCAGCAGCAAGTCCTTTTGCAGCATGTAGGCGATGCGCCCCTCGCCGCCATCGGCGCGTCGGCCGACTTCCACGCGCCCGGATTGCGGCGTGAGCAGCCCCGAAATGAGATTGAAGAGCGTGCTCTTGCCGGCCCCGCTGCGCCCGACGATCGACACGATTTCGCCACTACCGACGCTGAAATCCAGCCTATCGAAAATGGGCACGCTGTCACCGTCGGCGGTCTGGAACGCATGACTCAGCTCGCAAACCCGCAAGCGCTCACTGCGCTTGGCCGCAGGCGCTGAGACCTCCGCCCGGTGCGGCGAAGAAAAATTGGGTGAACTCATGGACAGACATCCTTGGAAGAAACGCAATTGCAAGCGTGATGCAGCAAGACCACCCTCCTTCCTGCCCTCGCCGCTGCGGTCCTCAAAGACCGGTGCGGCGCCGACACGGAAAACTGTGCATCAGGAATAATGCATAATGCACACTTCAAAAAAAGACGCCAACGAATCAAAAAAGCAGGACGCCTTGCCGGTCGCAAGTGCGCATTGACTCAAATTATTTGTTACCGAGTCGAGGGACGTTGCCTCATGTAATTTGCTCGACTGTCAGACGGCTGGCAGAAGCGACTTATGACGAGACGACTCAGCATGACGACACGACGGGACGCGATTTCGCATCTGCTCGCGTAACGGAACATCGCCCAACGCCGTCATACTCAATCCCGCTGTAAGTGACCCAAATGCCACTTGACCCCTCCACCTTGCGCGCTGCCAGCTTACGATGACGGCCGCGACCACCCAGCAGCATGCTGATATTCGCGATGTTCTATGCGATCCTAACGCCCGTCCACATGAATTGGTTTTTTAGCGCACCTGTATAGAAAGTGTCGGCTTTGTCCTCTCCGAAGTTGCACCGTGTGAAACCCATGCCTCGAGCCAAACCCAAACGATTGCCCGGCAACTTCACGTTGGCGCTCGTCGCCACCGTGATCGCCGCCAGCTTGCTGCCCTGCCGCGGGCACACCGCCGTCTCCGTCAACCTGATCGCAAACATTGCAATTGGCCTGCTGTTCTTCCTGCATGGCGCCAAGCTGCCGCGCGGAGCAATCGTGGACGGTGCGAGGCATTGGCGTCTGCACCTTGTCGTCCTGCTCAGCACGTTTGTGCTGTTTCCGCTGCTCGGTCTCGCGCTGAGGCCGGTACTGGCGCCGCTCGTCACGCCGGCACTGTACATGGGCGTCCTGTTCCTGTGCACGCTGCCTTCCACCGTGCAATCTTCGATCGCCTTCACGTCGATCGCCAAAGGCAACGTGCCGGCTGCCGTGTGCAGCGCGTCGGCCTCCAGCCTAATTGGGATTTTCATCACGCCGCTGCTCGTGAGCGTCACGCTTACGAAGCAGAACGCGGGCTCGAGCGCGTCGCTGAATGGCATCTGGGATATCGTGCTGCAGATCCTCATGCCGTTCATCGCAGGCCAGTTGCTGCGGCCTTGGATCGCCACTTCGCTCGAACGCGGCATGCCGGTGCTGCGGTATGTCGATCAGGGCTCGATCCTGCTGATCGTCTACACGGCTTTTAGCGAGGCCGTGACCGAGGGCTTGTGGCACCGGACACCCGTGGCGGCACTCGGCGGCCTGGTTGTGGTCGACGCCGTGCTGCTGATGGTGGCGCTGCTGGTCACGGGCTTTACCGCCAAGCGGCTCGGATTCAACAAGGCAGACCAGGTTGCGATTGTGTTCTGCGGATCGAAAAAAGGCCTGGCTTCCGGCATATCGATGGCGAAGGTGCTCTTCTCGGGCCCCACGGTCGGGGCCGTCGTGCTGCCGCTGATGCTGTTCCACCAGATCCAGTTGATGGTCTGCGCCGTCCTCGCCCAGCGCTGGCATACACGCTACACGTGTGGTGAAGCCAAGCCACAGGCCGCGAGCAAACCTGCCGCTGTTGATGTTCGCTAATTTTGCCAGCGGCAAAACAGCATAAGCCTATTGGAATAAGAGGGAGGGTGCGTGAACCGGTACCGCGTTGACGACGGCTGCGCTTACCGGCTTTTTCGCAAGCCGATGCTTGTAACAATGGCTCCTTGCTGACCGTTCGTTCATGCCAGCCAGAAGTCCTTGCGATATGGGCTAACGTCATACAGCGATGCGAGAAACCTGCCGTAGCCGTCATTAAGATCGTCACGCGCCGAAACTCAAGACAAGGTCCAGAAATGACTGTCAGCTACTGATAGCCATGCAAGATGAGCCGTTGACCCACGAGCAATCACTGGATGCACCGCGACTCTGTCGACGATGTGTGCAATGAATCAGGCGCCTCGTATGTGATCCCGCGAACGATTTCCTCGCCGCACGCACAAGCCGGTCTCGTCCGGAATGGAGTTGGGCGCGACCCTGAAAATCGCCCGAACGGTCGCTTCCCAGGTTATGGATAGTTCGAGAAGCGCGATTCAGGCGATGCGGCCGGCGCGACCGGCCGAGAAGATCCACACCATCCCGTGGTCCACGGTCGCGACGCGAACGCCGTCTGTACGACGGACTTGAATGCATTGCCTGCACTTCGTGTTGAATTGATGGAGTGCGAAATTCGCACTCACACCGGAATCTTGTGTTCGTAGTCGATGCCAATCAAACACACCAGGAGACCCACCCCCATCGCGACGAAGCACATCAACGCGAGGAAATATGAGCCGGTGTATTGAACGATTGCGCCGACCACGATCGGAATCGCCATGCCGCCGAGGTTTCCGCCGAAATTTAGCAAGCCGCCGAGCGCGCCGACCTTGTTGCGCGTAGCGAGCATCGCGGGAATCGACCAGTACAGCCCGCCCCAGCGCAGGAAGAACAAGGTCGCCGACAGCAGGATGACAACCATCCTTGGATTCGTCGCATAGGCCACGCAAAACACCGAGATCGTGGCCACCACCCCGGCAATGCCGAACATGACGCGCATCACCAGGTTGAGCGCTGCACCGCTCGCAAGCCATTTATCGGCGATAAAGCCGCCCACCACTTCGCCGACGAAGCCGCACATAAATATCAGGAAGCTCGCATTGCCCATTTGCTGCAGGTCGAAACCATGGACCTTGTGCAGATAGGTCGGCATCCAGGTAAGGAGCCCATAGTAAAGTGTCGTGCAGCACATAAAGCCGAAAAACATCAGCCACACCGACCGGAACCTGAAGAAATCAATCGATCGGCCTGACAGCTCCTTGGCCTCCTTGGCATGCTCCAGCGCCTGAGCTCGCTCAATATGGAGCGCTTCGGCCTCGTTGACGCCCGCATGCTCGCGCGGCTGATTCCTGATATACCGCCATGCAACCATGCCGCACAGGATCGTGCCGATACCAGCGATCGCGAACGCGGAGCGCCACGAGTGCATGACCAGAATCAGCCATGCGATCAGTACCGAACCAAATGCCGCACCGAGCGGCGAGCCGCCGTCCATCAGCGAAGCGCCGCGTACACGCTCGTGTTGCGTAAGCCATGCGGCGTTGAGCGCGCCGCCCGCCGAGGCAACGGGGGCCTCGGCAACGCCGAGACCGATCCGCGTCATCAGCAGACCCGACGAGCTGGTCGCAATGGCCGCCAGCGCCTGAAAGCCGCCCCAGAACAGCGTACAAAGCGCAAGGACGGCACGCGGCTTGAAGCGATCGACGAGTTGGCCGCCCGGGATCTGCATCAACGTGTACGACCAGAAGAACGAACTGAGAATGAAGCCCTGCATCACGGGTGACAGCGAGAATTCCTTCGTGAGCAGCGGCATCGCGACCGATAGGGAGGCACGGTCGATATAGTTCACCGTCACGAGCAGCAGCATGACCAGAAAGATGTTCCAGCGCACTGACGTCTTCGGCTCGGCGTACGCTGCTGCCGAATCTATTGGTCTGATCATTCCGACTCCTCGCTATCGCATGGTATCCATCTAATGAACCGAATGTAGAAGGCCAATATTAATAAGCGATAATCGAAAGTGAGCTCACCGTCTGATAGAAATTCCCGATCATGGGCCATTCCCTGCAGCAAATCGAAACGTTCTACTGGACCGCCCGGCGAGGCGGCTTTCATGCAGCGGCGCACCAGCATTTGACGTATCCGACGATCTACGCCCGCATTCAGGAACTCTGGCGCAGGCGGAAAGGATTCTGAAACTCGCCGACGAGTTCGGCCGCGGCATCTGGTCGCCAATCCCGGTGGCCGGTATTAGTCTGGCCGGCCCGATCCACTGCCCGATACAGATAAACCCATTTGCCGCGAATCTCCAGATAGGTTTCGTCAACACGCCATGACCGCCCTGCGGGCGTCCCAAAATGGTTCCACCTTTTGACGAACTCCGGCGTGAAACGCTTCACCCAACGCAGGATCGTGGTGTGTGCCAGCGCCAACCCCGCTCCGCTATCATCTCGACCAGATCACGCAAACTAAGCTTGTAGCGAAGGTACCAGCGCACACACAGAATGATGATCTCACGATCACAATGCCGCCCATCGAACAACCCACCCGTCGTCTTCAGCTTGCTCATCACCAGCCATCAGTTCGTTTGTTTCGACAACTCTAACCGATTTCGCCTTCCTATTTGCACCATGTATGGACGACTCCCAGTTGTCAAGCAGTCTGACTCTCTGGCATTGGGTCGAGGTTGCGGCCATGTATCCGGGCTCGATTCGCAGCGCTCGCTGCAGGCCCACGATGAATATCCGCGAGTGGGTACCCCATCAGAGCCACGGGCTTGATTGCCCTTGGTGCAAAGCGGGTTTGGCCCACCACAGTCCGACCGTTCTGTCATCGAATTGAAGTCTGCTCAAGCAACCTCTGGAAGGTAGGTGTTGCTCTTACGCTTAGAACCTGGGCCTGTTAAACCGTCACGTCAGTTCGCACGGGAACATGGCTAACCTGGTAGACCTGCTTGCGTATTAGCAAGGCCCACGCCGGTCGGGCGTTCTTTGCTGCAAGCGCGACGGCAGCGATGTTTTTGTGCCGACGTCGACATAGTTTCATGACCCACGAATCGTTCATTTCAGGCTTATTGGCTGCCATACGAATAACAGCGCGAGCGCCGTGAATCAGAAGTGTTCGTAGTGCTGTGTCACCACGCTGATATGACTCCCGTTCCACTCCATGATCCTGGAATAGAGCCTTTGCAAGGTCCAGTCCGACAGCGGCTATCTTCATGATGAACGCTCCTTTGCCGTGGAAGTCACGACTTCTCCACTTTGGCATATGCCGAGCCCCGAAGGGCGGGAGTCGTCCATCACATCAGAGCCAAAATTAGATGGTGCATTTAACGACGCTAGCTGCTGATCGACGCGCCCGCACCCTCGCGAGCGCATCGACTTTCAGGTAGCAAATGAACTCGATCAGAATCGCACGCGTATGCCCGCAGTGACGGCCACCTGCTCATTCGAGCTCGACATCGATAGCCCATTGATCACCGCATGGATGCCACTGTCGCCAGTGTCGCTGACATGCTGGTACACACCTTGAAGATAAACGTCAGTGCGTTTGGACAGCGCATAGTCCGTCTGCAGCGTGAACTGGTTCCACTTCGGCGCTACGCCGTCGATGCGACTATCGGTAAAGGTATAAGCCGCGGAAACCGAGACCGCCGGAGTCAAGTTGTAGCGTCCATTCAGTTCATAGTTGCTAAAGCGCGCACTATTATTGACAAAGGAAAGTCCATTCGACGTGCCGGACGCTGAGGCTCCGATTCCGGTCAGATTACCAATGATCGATTGCGTGAACACGAGACCCACCGTTGCGTTAGCAAACGTGTAGTTAGCTCCCGCGCCCCATGTGCGCTGCACACCAGATGTAAAGGTCACATCGTTAGTCACCGCTCCGCCCGAGTTCAGGTCCGTCCCGCTGTTGTTCAGCTGTAAATAGCCAGCAGCAAAGTTGAGAGCACCATAGTTGTACGACGCGCCCATGCTGTACGCACGGTTTGTCGCGAAGTTGCCCGCGCTATTTGAGAAACCATACAGGCCGCCGAATTTGAGCCCGCCATAGTTCACGCTTGCGTACTTGATCGAATTGTTGATGCGGAAAGAATTGTCGAGGTTGTCGTTATCAAACGGATGAGCAGCTTGTGTTCCCCCGTATCCCGTACCCGTGAGCGAAAGAGGTGCAAGGTAGTCGACCACTGAATCGTACTGACGGCCCAGCGTGACAGCGCCATATTGCTCGCTTGACAGACCAACGAACGCCTGTCGTCCAAATTCGAGGCCATTCTGACCCAGTTTTCCATTGGCGATATTGAAGCCGTTTTCAAGCACGAAGACCGCTTTAAGACCTCCGCCCAGGTCTTCGCTTCCGCGCAGACCGAATCGACTGCCATTGACCGATCCACTCGTCTCCTGAAAGTTGCTGCTACCGCCCTGGTTATTCGTGTACGTCAGGCCGGCATCGATAAGGCCGTAGAGTGTCACGCTGCTTTGCGCGTGAGCAGTGGCTGCGAGGGCAAATGCGCTCGATGCTCCGAGCATCATAAGAGTTCTTTTCATCGTAATCTCCTTCAGAGAAAATTTACCGCGCATGAAAAATGTCATTTCGGCGCGGCCTATACGCAGCAAGGCAACGGGCTGATGGCACTGCACCCGTTGGTCAGCGATTAGAACCGAATGAAGAACGCGCGCTGTGGGGTGTTGACAACGCCTGCGCTTACCGGCTGTTTCGCAAGCCGATGCTTGTAACAATGGCTCCCCGCTGGCTGTTCGTTCATGCCAGCCAGAAATCCTTGCGGTACGGGCTGACGTCATGCATCGATGCGAGAAACCTCGCGCAGCCGTCAATGAGATCGTCACGCGCCGAAACTCAAGATAAGGTCCAGGAAGGACTGTCAGCTACTGATAGCCATGCAAGATGAGCCGTTGACCCGAGAGCAATCAATGGATGCACCGCGACTCTGTTGATGACGTCTGCAATGTATCTGGCGCCTCGTATGTGATGCGGGAACGATTTCCTCGCCGCACACACAGGCCGGTCTCGTCCGGAATTGAGTTGGGCGCGATCTTAAAAGTCGCTCGAACGGTCATTTCGCAGATTATGGATAGTTCGAGAAGCGCGATTCAGGCAATGCGGCCGGCGCGACCGAATAGCCCGGAATACTTGCACGGAATTGTTGCTGCAATGCATTATCAATGTGGCTCAAACCATTAAGTTGCAGTTGCATCAGGACGCGCGTGCCTGTAGCGGGTGTCGTTGTCGAACTGATGTTCGTGTACTTTTGAAAGGCAAGGCTAACGCCCCAACAGTCAGCCGGGTATTGCAGGCCAATCAACCCGGCGAGTACCCGATGACTGACAATGTCGTAGTCGATCTGGCCGACACCAGATAGGCGCCGCGTCAATGGCCACTCCCCCGAGAGCAGAACCTGATTCTCCGTCTCGTTGTCGAGTGTCGCGTTGGCTCTCGCGTACAGGTACGCCGCGTTGAGGATCTTCCCATCGGCGCGCTTCCACCCAATGCCTATCGTCGCTTGCGTGAACTCATCGCTGGACTGGTTGTATTCGATCCCTTGCTGAACCGACACAGTGCCGATGTTCAACGAGTCGCCAACGATAAGATTCGACGGGCCAACCGTCGGCGGCGAATCGCCTGCCATAGTCACCTGCGTGTTCCGGAAGTAGTATTCCTGCGCGAGTACAAAGCGCGCCAACTCATTGCCGTTCGCGGCATCGACGAAGCGCGTGGTGAGTCCCGCCGTGATGCGGTTCATATCCGATACGCGGTCGCCGCCGACAAAGCGATTGCTTGTGAAAACCTCAGCGAGGCCGAAGTCGAGCGGCGCGGTGTCGAAGATGGCCGCGTAATTCTGGTTTCGGTACGGCGTGTAAACGTAATAGAGTCGAGGTTCCAGCGTCTGCATCAGACCGACACCGAAGAGATTCACATTACGCTCGAACGTCATACCGGAATCGAAAGATAGCGTCGGCACGTTGAAGCTAAAGGTCTTCGGTTGGCCCGACGGCGCATCCGCGCCGATCGAACTCAGGTCGTACGAAGCAACATGCCACTGCAGTTTGGGTATCGCATACCAGCTGGGCCGCCCGAACTCATAGCTGACATAGGGGTCGAACAGAAGCCGCTCGCCTTGCGTCGAATTTGCAACCGGGATTGTGAAACGCGTTGCGTTCCATGTCGCGCCGAAGTCGAAGCCCTCGACATCGTAGCGCGCGTACTTGACGTTCACTTCAGGCTCCCGGTTATACGGCGGAGTCGTATCGGAGAACGACTGCCAGTACTGCACGCGCGTCAGCACGGACCAAGGTCCCTGGTTGAAAGCAACACCCGCTTCCTGCTGGAACAGGCTTTGGCCGCCGACCACCAACGAGCTCGAATTCGCGAGGTCCGTCGTCACGTTCGCATCTGAAACGCGATGGTAGTTCACGTAAGCAGAGAAACCTACACCCAGTGTCTGTTGATGCTGAAAGGAAATCGAGTAACGGTCGGTGTTCGTCAATGCATCGTGCGGAAGATAGGCTAATGACAGCGACCCAGAATACGACGGCGTCAGATAACGATACTCAGTCGTCAGCATCACGCCGCGTTTCGACATCAAGCGTGGTGTGAGTGTCAGGTCATAGTTCGGCGCGAGATTGAAGTAGACGGGCACCGCGATATCGTAGCCGTTCGTCGAGCTAAGCGAGAAAGTAGGCGGCAGAATGCCGCTTCGACGCGTCCCGTCGAGGGGAAACGACAACCACGGCGACGCGAAGATCGGTACGCCGAGGAAAAACAGAACGCCGTTATGCGCAACGCCGCTGTTTTGTGCATTGTCGAGCTCGAGCCGCGACGCACGCACATACCACGTTGGATGGTCGACACACTGGCACGTCGTATACGTGCCGTCGTAAAGCGTTTCTTGCTGATCGTCGTGCAGTTCAACGAGGGAACCGCTGCCGTTGCCGTCGCTCAGAATGAAATAGTATCGCGGCGTCGTCATCATGCCTTCGTTCGCATCGACACGGAGATGCGCGTAGGGTCCGACAAACCGATTACCGTCGCGAGTCAGCACCACGTTGCCGAACGTATCCGCGACGTCCTGGTCGACGTCGTAATGGATCGCGTCAGCCTGTACGATAGAAGTGGCACGACGCAACTCAGCACTGCCCTTCAGTGACAGATCCGCATCGTATGTACCCGTGACTTCGCTACCGAGACCGAAAGTCGCGGCCGACATGCCTGGCGCGAGCGGATGCTCGTAAAGCTGCGGCGCGAGCGACAGGCTCCATGGGTCGTTCGTCTGTTCCGGCTGCGCGGCTACGCTGCTGGATTGCGCATACACATGACTCATGCATACAGGCAGCAGGAACAGGACATCGAGCGACCATCTGAGTATCCACGAGCGCACCCGACGCACGACTGGAACACAATGGACCAGCGACACGGCGCAGCAAAGGGGCCTGAGCGCGGAAACGACTGCCCTTCCGGATATGGAGCGCACAGCCACCCGCGTTACTAGAAGGACGTTCCGATCTGAAACTGGAACTTCTGATACTGGTCGCCGGCATGCCGGACAATCGGAAGCGCATAGTCGAGCTTGAGCGGGCCAATCGGCGAGATCCACTCGAGACCTACCCCATAGCTGTAGCGCAAGCCATTCGCGCCCACACTGCTGCCCTCGTTGCCCCAGACATTGCCGCCGTCAACGAACGCAAATACGCGCAACGTACGGTCATATCCCGTGCCGGGCAGCGGGAACGTCGTTTCGATATTGCCGACGAGCATCCTCGATCCGCCGATCGGATCGCCGGTCGTCACGTCGCGAGGCCCGAGCGAGCCCGGTTCGAAGCCTCTGACTGAACCGATCCCGCCCGCATAGTAGTTCTTGAAGATCGGGTACGGTTTGCCGTCCAGTCCGTTTCCATAGCCACCCTGAAAATTGAGGCCAAGGACAAACCCACGTGCAAACGAGTAATAGTATTGGGCCTGAATGTCCCCCTTGTAGTATGTCGTCGTGGCTATCGGCGTACCGTACTCGGCGTTGGCCTGCATATAGTAGCCGCGGCTTGGCACGAGCGCGCTATCCCGGTTGTCGCGCGACCAGCCGACGCTCACCGGCACATTGTTCGACACGCGACCAAACTGGTTAACGTAGTCGATGTAGCTTTGCGGCGTGGTTGAATCGACGTCGAGCCGGTTTTGCTCCAACCCGAGGCCGAAATAAACCATGTCGGATTCGGAGAAAGGAATGCCGAATTTAGTGTCCGCACCAAACGTAATAACGCGAAAACTCGTGTCCGTGGTCGACGAGTAGTACAGCGGATAAGAGGTCCGGTAGTAGGCGTCGGTGATGCGTTTGATGCCGTCGATCGTAAAGTAAGGATCGGTCTGGGAAACGGAGAGCGCTCGCGCGGTCGAGGACGTGTTCACATTCAGCGCCAGGCTGGTGCCGGAACCAAACACATTGTCCTGAGACACACCCGCCGAAATGATCGGTCCTTCACCCGAACCGTAGCCCAATCCCAGCGTCAAACTGCCCGTTGGCTTTTCAGTGACTTTTACAATGATGTCGGCCTGGTCCGGTGTCCCTTCAACCGGCACGGTCGTCACTTCGACGTCGGTGAAATAGCCAAGCCGGTTGATCCTGTCTTTCGAAAGAACAAGACGGGACGAGTCGAACCAGGCATCCTCCATCTGACGCATCTCACGCCGCACGACTTCATCGCGTGTACGCGTGTTGCCTTCAATGGTGACATTGCGAATATACACGCGACGACTCGGATCGATCTTCAGTGTCAGGTCGACCCGGTGATGCTCCTGATCGATTTGCGGCACGGCATTGACCGTCGCGAACGCGTAACCATAATCCCCCAGCTTCTGCACGATGGCTTTCGTTGTCGCCTGAAGTTTTTGTGCCGAAAAGAGGTCACCTGCCTTGATTGTGACAAGCTTCTCCAGTTCCGCTTTTCGGTCCAGAAGATTGCCGTCGAGCCGGATGCTGGAAACGGTGTATGGCTGACCCTCATGCACGGAGACAGTGAGGTACATCTCCTTCCTGTCGGGCGTGAGCTGAACCTGTGTCGACTCGATGCTGAATTCGAGGTACCCACGGTCAAGATAGAAATTGCGGATATTGTCGAAGTCGCCGGCCAGTTTTTCCTTCGTATAGAGGTCGTTCTTCGTGTACCAAGAGAACCAGTTCGGTGCCGACTCCTGCATCTCATCGTTCAACGTGCGATCGTCAAACACCTGATTGCCGACGAAGTTGATCTGGCGAATTTTTGCGCTCGGGCCTTCGACAACCGAGAACAATAAGCCAACGCGATTCCGGTCGATTGGCGAAATCGTCGTCGTCACGTCGGCCGCGTAGTAGCCGCGTGTCAGGTATTGACGTTTTAGTTCCTGCTCGGCCTTATCGATCAACGCCTTGTCGTAATACGCGCCAGCGGACAGCCTGACGCTCTTGAGCGCCTTGGTCAGATTGTCTTTATCGAATTCATGTACGCCGGCAAAATCAATCGTAACGATAGCTGGCCGCTCCGCCACTTGCACGACGACCACGTCTCCGTCAGCGGAAACCTTCACGTCCGCAAAGAATCCCGTTGCGTAGAGTTGACGGACAATATCCGAAGCCGATTCATCTGTGAATCTGTCGCCACGCTTGATGGATATATAGGAGTAGACCGTACTCGTTTCGATGTGCTGCAGTCCCTCGACACGAATATCGCGGACGACGAATGGCGTGGCCGCATGCGAAAGAGGCATGATCAGCGCATTCAACATGATGGGAGTCCAACTCTTCAACGCGAGCCTAAAGATCCGCCTCACGATCGTCATCAGCCCCTCTCCCGAATCACGTCGCTCTGTGCAACGCTGCCGCCTCGCTCCCACGATGCGAGCCCGGACACGGGATTTTCGGCGTAGCCCACCGTTTGACGAACCTCTGCGTAGCCAGTAAATGCGGGCGGATGCGTCATCGCGCGAGGTGCGTACGGGCCTTGAGGTAGCAATCCATCCGTATGCCATTCGAGGCCTGACCAATCGCCTGGGTCGCACAGGGCGACATGCAGGCACACATTCTCGGATCCGCGCTCTTCGTTGCCACTCTGCCCTTTATCAACGGAGATATATGAAGCTGCTTGAAGCAATGCAGCGTAGAAACCGGGAAAGACGACTCTCACCATGATGTGCTCCTGCTGCTCGACGGAAGATGAGGTCAAGATATACGGCGCGGACACTCTACGAGTTACCGGTTGTTTACCCCGTCTTACTCACCCGCTTGGGACTCCTGATCAGACGAAGTTCGTGGCCTCAAACCACGTGTCAATCATTGCACGCTGGTCCGGCATGTCATTTGACACCGAAAGGATCCGAAAGATAGCAACGGGGTTTGGCGGCTCGATCGTACAAGCAGAGTACACGCCCATAGCGAGTAACTGAAAGTCGCAATGGCAATACCATTAGTTGATCATGGAGCCGGCGACGACACTGGGCGGTTTTACCGTTAACGCCTTACAAAGCCGTTCGACACTCTCCGTCGGCAACGAATAGGCCATCCATCCCACTCCCCGGTGCCGCAGGAGAAGGACGGGCCCCAGTAGCGGCGAATATTCGACATACCAGCATGGGTCCATCTCGAGAGGATAGTTTGATGATTTGACTGGTTCCCGAGGCTGCGGTGGATCAAGAAGGCCGCGCAAGGCAATCAACTGTTGAATCAGCTCGTCCACGGCGGATGTTTGTAGCAGACAGGATCTATCTGCAATGGTGAAACGGAGCACCGGTACATCTGCATAGTCGAAAAGGTCCAATGTCATCGATTCGAACACGGTATTTCCCTTATTTAATGAATCTACTCGGTGTTGCGCGAGGGTATTCGACCTGACACGGACAGTGTCTGCAGATGCGGTTCGTCACATCGCACTAGTGCGGCATGGCGCTATTTGTTTGTCCGCTCATGTTCATTACCACCGCCATACAGCTTTCAAACGAACAAATACCACTGTGCCTATGAGCGGACGATGGGCATGCCACACACAGGCAGTCTAGCTCATGGACAGAATGAATCTAATTCCACTTCGTTTCTTTGCGTTACGCAACGGGCCCTGCCTAAGCAGAAATGAGCGGCGATATGACACCCGTGATGCCCCTCCCTTTGGAAGCGGTTGGGGTGCAATAGCTGATCCGGTCGAGAATCTTCCTGTATAAAGGAGGCCTTATCGAGGACAGGACCGAATTCCATACAGCTACTGCGGCGATTCGTGACGCTCGCGCGTCTTGATGACGGCAGGTGGTCCGAATGCGAAATCGCCGGGAAAAGTATCCATCCCGCAGTGCCCAGTACAGGCATATCTTCCGGAACGCTGATTTCCCATAGCGTAGACCGACGCGAAAGCGTCACCGTCTCGGCAAGCGAAGCGGCGGCGGCGCCGCCCGCGACGAGCGCGTTGACAGCCGAAGTTCCCTTGGGCGTGAGCGTGGCCCCGGCACGAAGCGAAGGCGTCGAAGCGCGCTTCCGCCGCGCTACAGTAAACCCCCGCTCGATGTAAAGCCGCATGCGCCGTGACCATTTTTTGGTGCCGTACCGTGCCCCACGGTTTGCTCATCGATAAGGCGTCTCGAGAAGCCGCTCGCTTAACATATACGGCGCCTCATACCCGCAGCTCCGCAAGCTGTATCAAGGGGCAACGAATGCGCGGGGCAAACGACAAACCTCTCTATCCGGTAGAGAGCGCTGTGGTACCCGAAAGCAATGCATTGGCGGCAATAGCGGAATGACGCGCTGAAGTGCCGGCAGGAACGCGACGCGCAAGGTGCATTGCCGAGGGAATGGAGAGTGGCGCCGCGTTGTTGTGCGGCGTATCGCAGCCCTTAGGCCCGCGATGGTTTCGCGAGGCCGGCGGCATGTCGGCAATCGACTTGCGCCACGATCGGGTTGCTATCTAACGTAGTCCGAACGTGACCAGTCATCGATGGGCACCGCAGGAGACGCTTATGACAATGCGATGTGCGAGTCATTCTTCGGCACGCTCGAAGCCGAGTTGCTCATGCGCGAACACTTCGATACCCTTGATGAGGCCGGGCGGCGCATCTTCTCCTTCCTGGAGGGCTGGTACAACGTACGCCGCCTGAAAAGCAACATCGGTACCGGGCGCCGCTCGAATTCGAAAGCCGGCATGCGCAGGAGCAAACGCCATCGCAGTGCGGGTTGCCCACCGCGGGGCAGCGTCACGGTCGTGACAGTCCCGCCGCCCGGCCGTGACAACCCGAGATCCAACACTCCATGGAGGATCAACCGCACACTAAACCCAACTGCAAATCTGTCCATCCAACCGGGTCAACGTCAGGCCACGATATGAGCCGCCCAGGAGAACGCTATTTTGGAAACGGCGGAACAGGCACTCAGCGATGCGCCGCCTGTGATGACGACTCGCAAACAAAATCGTCGGGTTCTTCTGCCGTTCGGTCCGAACCTCGTCTTGCTATCGCGTCGAGCAGTAGTTGAGTTTCAGGCTAACCGGGTCGTGCTGTACGGACGGAACGGCGGATGCCGCGCCATGGCTATGTTAGGCAACTCGTGGTAGACCATCAGGTGCCATTGCCGCCGCACAGGCACTGCTCGGGCACGCGTCGGTGCAAACGACCGCCGGCTACGCGAGAACCGACTTGTCGCAGTTGCGTACCTTTTGTGGACCGGACGTTCACCGACGGTTGATCAAGGCCCTGTTGAGCGCGACGCGCGGCTTATGCCTGCCTATCGGTCTGCGGCTCGGAATGGATACGTGCCGGCTAAATTGCCACTGCTTTGCGCGGAGATGGACAAGAAAATTACACTCACCTCCGGTAACGGCCCGCCCCCAGTGTTATCGAGCCGATTCTGGCCATCCTGGTCGAGCGGCCGGCGGAAACTCAAACCGCCGGCCGTGGCATTCGCGCGGAGGCCGCTCAAGGCGTGGATCGTAACGCTATCGGTCGGGGGACTGACGAACGCGTGACCCGATAAGACGTTGTAATGTACTGCGGCGCGGGCGATATTGACCCGCGCGCAATTCATCAATAGATTCGATGGGGCCGTCGAATCGGTTTGACGACATTCTGGATCGGGGATATCGTTTTATGAGCGTCGTCCGCAGGTGTGGGGCAATTGCGCTGATCGTGGGCGCGGCGAACTGCGTGTTCGCGCAGCAGGCGTCGTCGCCGGTGGCCACCTTGCGAAATCGGCTGCAAAATATCCACAGCGCGCATTCGATCGACAACGAGCTGGATCGTCTCACCGCGACACTGCAGCTGTCGCAGCAGCAGTGCAGCGAGGTCAAAGTGCTGCTGCAGCAGCACCACGACACGATCCAGGCGCTGCTCGACGGCAATCCGAATGCACCGGACGAATTTCTTCGCGAGCGGATCCATTCGATCAGTGACGATACGCACCGCCAGATCAACGCCTTGCTTACCGACCAGCAGCTCGTGAAGGTGCAGCAGATGCAGGCAGGGATGAGACAGGAAGGCCGCAGCCGCTACATCGACTCGCTGCGAAATCATTGACGCGCAGCGCAGGGGCGATGGCCAGCGTTTTCCCCGGCTCGCAGTGGCACGTTGCCATGATCGAGAAAGGCAAACAGGACGCATACGTGACCGACGATCTTAGGCATGGAGCTTCACGTCGGTGTGGATAGCCAGACGGGTCTGGCACACAGCGCGGTAGTGACGGCTGCGAATGTGCATGACAAGCATCCGCTGCCGGCGCTGCTGCACGGCGACGAGCGGCGTGTCTACGGTGACAGCGCCTATGCGAGCCGGAAGGAACTCATCGCCCGCAAGACCACCCACGCAAGGGACTTTACACAACCAGCGTGTGCGCAATCGCAGTGGTGAAGTCGATGAATCCATGAGCTCGAAAAACCGCAACAAGTCGAAGATTTGGGCCCGGGTTGAACACGTCTTTGCGAGAGTCAAGCGGCTGTGGGGCTTCGGCAAGGTGCGCTATCGCGGCCTTGCGAAGAACGCCATGCGCGCCTTCACTGGACTCGCGCTGCCCAACATCTGTATGAGCCGCACGCGGCTGACGGCACAGCTGCGTCCATAAGCAGCCGAAGTGGGGCGACACGCGCTTGCCAGTCCCTTCAGGCCGGCAAATCGAACTAGTCGCGTTGGTGATTTCCCGTTCCGATTTCAGCCTCAAGCCCGTCGGCGAAAACGGTGGCTTCTTCAACCTAGCCCTGAATCATGACATTCGACACTCACGCCTTGCACGCAAATCACGGTCAACTGCGCCGCATTGCCGGCTCAGCGCTTGCGATCCTGCTGACGTGGCCTTAACGGCTAGGCGTCGAACCGCGCGAAGAAAAGACCACCTCGCTGACGGCCTCCCGGACTTGCGGCGACGATGCTCGCTATGATGGCCCAGATGGTTGATCACGCCCGTCGCAATCGTTTTCCGGGACACGCGTCGATGGTGGGTGCTCGCGGGCACCCCGGCAATCCGTGCGCTCTCGGCCATCGTCTGCGTGGTGCGGGCCCGCCATGCCATGGATCGCGCACCGTTTGGTCTTCGAAGCCACGCTGGCAGGCTGGCAGGCTTCGACAAGGATCGCAGAATATTTCGCAGACGTCGGGCCGGCTGACGCATGAGCGTCACGCTGATGCCGCCGGCAGGGACCTGAATGCGCCAGAACTCAGGCCGCTGCGTAAGGAACTGCTGATGGTGGGCGCGAATCTCGGGCGGAACTCGTTCGGACCGCCACCGGGCTACGTCACGCGATCACGCATCCCAACTGGTTCAGGTTCATCGTGCCGGGCGTTGCCGCCCTGCGTTGGCGCCACGAAACCGGCCTCAGCGCAACGCTCGACGCGTCCCCCCAGGCATTACCCGCTGCCAGGTTCGCTCATGTCACTGGTGCTGGCCGAGCCCCTGCGCGCGCATATTGTAGCGGCCGCGAAGCTGGCGCTCAAATGGGGAAGCTTCGCCCTCGCCGCTTGGGAGACTTTTTAGCCATCCTTCACACGCCTCCACACAATTTCCTTAATTTCACAATCATTGCTGCGCCCTTCCTCCCTATCATCGACTCATCATCGAGGCATCGGCTCCGCGGCGCGCGCGACGTCCGAGCATTCTCGATGCAAGCGCCGCAAACAGCGCGTCCGTCGATTTCAGTTGAGGGGAAACAGGTTCATGACTATCAGTCTTCTTGTCGTTGAGCCGGACCAGACGGTCCGGGATCAATTGCGCGCTCAGCTGCAAATGAGCCAGATCGGGATGTCGGTGCTGTATAGCGCGGCGCAATTGATGAACCGCCTGGAGCTCGAATGTCCGTCAGCGATTCTCATACGCGCCGAAGCACCGATGCAGGGCGAACGCGACGCGCTGCGGCGCTTGCGACAAGCCGGCTACGACATGCCCGTTTTCGTGCTGAGCAAATCTGACGAAGTGGTCGATAAAATCGTTCTGTTCGAACTGGGCGCAGACGATTACATCGTCGACCCGGTCGATCTTCATGAACTGACCGCCCGGATCAAGCGTGCCGTCCAACGCGGCAACCGAACGCTGTGCGACGCCCCCGAGATGCGCGAGAAAATGTCGTTCGGCGACTACGAAATAGACTTCGCGACACGGCGTCTGATCAGGAACGGCGCTGAAATCGCGCTGCGCTCCAGCGAGTTCGCGTTACTCAAGCTTTTCGCGAGCAACCCGATGCGCCTGCTGACGCGCCCGATGGTCAATAGTCAGCTGGGAAGATCCGAGAACCAGAACAACAGCCTCGACGTTGCGGTCTGCCGCCTGCGTACTCTGATCGAGGACAACCCGTCGAGCCCGAAGTTTATCCAGACATTGCGCGGACGCGGCTACATGTTCGTGCCGTCGCCGAAGCAGGACAAAGAACGGCCGGTAAACATCCGCGACCGCGACAGCCGGGGTTGTGCCGCGTCCTCACTCTATCTCCTGCAAAGAGCTGGCCTCGCATGAAATCGAAAACGCGGCGGCGCTCACGCACGCCGTAGACGCACGCGTTGCTGAGGCAAACCCGGATCGTCCGTCAACGTGTGACGCTGGCCGTTGCGATGCGTGCGCACCCGCTGCCGGATCTCGGCTTCGGTCGCGTCGCCCGGCACGGCCATGCACGAATATTCGTCGTTCGCGTTGATCCACTCGACAATCCTGCACGACTCGCCCCACAACGCCACGATCGGCGCCGAAATGCGGCAGCCACGCACCTTCATCACGTTCCTGCCGGCATCCGCCGGTGCGTTGACGCGTTTCGCGGGCGTTCTGCCAATTGCCGTGTCGGCGGCCGTCTTCCGGCCGGACTGGAAATCGCATGAAGCGGCGCCGCTCACGTTTGACGAGAGTTGCATGGAACGTCCCCACTAGTGAATGAAGTGCCCTTTGCCGCCTTTTTGCGGGGTTCATATCAGGGCCACACGATCGTAAGTATCAATCGCGCAGCCACGACGAAGAAAGAATGGAGAAGTTGTGGAGATTTCCCGGCACATGTAACGCCATACGCCAATCATCTAGAATTCGCCCATGCAAAGCGCCCCTCTTCACACCCAACCTGTCGGTCGGTTACACACGTCGTTGTCGCGCGCACGGCACGGCCCGATGAAGATGCGCTTCGGCATCACGTGGAAAATGTTTCTTGCAGTCTTGATCGCCTGCCTCGTCATCTCACTGACGATGGGCTACGCGGTACGCGTGAGCTTCGAGAACGGCTTTTTGCACTATGTTCGCGAGCGCGACGCAGGACGCATCAAGGCCGTGATGGCAAAAGTGACGAATGAATATGCCACGCACGGCAATTGGAATTTCCTGCACGATCATCCGGATGCATGGCGCGCGCTGCTGAACGCGGCGATCCATGATGCCTTACGCGAGGAAATCGAAGCCGCGCAAATCGGCAAGAGGCCGAGCTGGCAGACGTTTCCCGGCAGCGGCAGCGTGCAGCAACTGCTCGGGCCGCTGACTGGCCCATCGGAAGGTCCTCACTGGGGCATGCGGTTGCCACCCGCGCCGCCGGCGGACTCCGCCATCATGGGAGAGCGCGACCGCCCTCGCGCGAGCGACAGTGACAGCGCCTATGCAAGATCGCGGCTTCCGCGGCCGTACGACGGCATGAGCGGCAGCCTTCCGCCCAGCGGTCCGCCAGTCGCGCTGTTCGACTCCAATCACGAACTGGTGGCGAGCAGCGCACGCGAGCCCGCGCCGGACACCGGCATGAAGCCCGTCGTCTATAACGGAAAGATAGTCGGCTGGCTCGCCATCAACGGACCGGATACCCTTTCGGATGCCGCAGACATTGCCTTCCAGGCGCAGCAGATGCGCGCCACGTGGCAGATCGCGGGCGTTGCCGTCGTGCTCGCGGCGATCGTCGCGCTAATGCTCGCCCGCATCATTCTTGCGCCGGTCAAGCGCCTGATGAACGCGACCCATAGCCTTGCCGGCGGCGACTACAGCGCGCGGGTTTCGGCCGGCCGGCGCGATGAACTGGGCCGGCTCGCGTCGGACTTCAACTTATTGGCGGATTCGCTGCAACAAGCCGAACGCTCGCGACGCAACCTGATCGCGGACATTTCGCACGAGCTGCGCACGCCGCTTGCCGTGCTGCGCGGCGAGCTCGAAGCGATTGAAGACGGCGTGCATGAATTCGATCGCGACTCGCTCAAGTCCCTGCAAACCGAAGTCAATATGCTCAACAAGCTCATTCAGGACCTGTACGAGCTTTCCCTGAGCGACGTTGGCGCGCTCAGCTATTACAAGACGCCCACGCACGTTGCGGAGCTTGCCCGCGCATCGCTCGACGCCATGCGCGAATCGTTCAAGGCAAAACAGATCGCGGTCGAATTCAGCTGTATGCAGGCCATCGCCGACGCGACGTTTGCGGTCGATTCCGCGCGCTTCGTCCAGTTGCTGAAGAATCTGCTGCAAAACTCGCTGCGTTATACCGACCCCGGCGGCCATGTGCGCGTATCGCTCTCAGAGAGCGGCCAGGGCTGGCAACTCGAAGTGCAGGACTCGCTGCCCGGCGTGCCGGAGGCCGCGCTCGCCCATCTGTTCGATCGCTTTTACCGCGTGGACGAATCGCGCAGCCGTCAGAGCGGCGGCGCGGGTCTCGGCCTGTCACTGTGCCGCGCTATCGCGACGGCCCATGGCGGTACGATCCACGCCAGGCCTTCGCCGCTCGGCGGCGTCTGGATCACCGCGCACTTTCCGCCGGAAGGAGACTGATGTGATGACCGAAGCGCACAGTTCACACATCCTGATCGTTGAGGACGAACCCAAGCTCGCCGCGGTACTCGAAGACTATCTGCATCTGGACGGCTTCACGACTACGATCATCGCCGAAGGACAGGCCGTGATGCCGTTCATTCGCGTGACGCCGCCGTCGCTGATGCTGCTCGACCTCATGCTGCCGGGGCGCAACGGCATGGATATCTGCCGCGAGCTACGGCAATTTTCGCCGCTGCCGGTGATCATCCTGACCGCGCGCATCGACGAAATCGACCGGCTGCTGGGCCTCGAAATCGGCGCCGACGATTATGTCTGCAAGCCGTTCAGCCCACGCGAAGTGGTGGCCCGCGTGAAGGCGATCCTGCGGCGCGCGGCGCCCGCAGTTGCTTCCCGGCCTGGCGCGCAGCAAGTACCGCACGGGCTCGATGTCGACGAGCAGTTTCATCATGCACTGCTCGACGGCAAGGAACTCAAGCTCACGCCGCTCGAATTGCGTCTTCTGGTGCTGCTTATGAAATCGCCCGGACGCATCTTTCCCCGCGACTACCTGCTGAACAATCTGTACGAAGACCACCGCGTGGTCATCGACCGCACCGTCGACAGCCATATCAAGAACCTGCGCCGCAAACTGCAGACCGTGCGACCTGAGAGCGAGCCAATCGTCTCGGTGTACGGCGTCGGATACCGGCTGGAAATCTGAAGGGAGGCGCAACCAGCGCTCATCGCATCTCCAGTTCGACGCTCAACCGTTCGAACGAGTGCATCACGCGGCTCGCGCTCAAGGCCTGCTTCCAGGACCGCTCCTTCAACGCGCCGACGACGAACAGATTACGCGGCAGCACGATCGCGCCGCGTCCCCAGTTCGGCCGCCACGTACGCGCGAGGCCGCGACGCATGAATAGCGACAGCGTCGGCATGCCGACTTCAGACGCGAGATGCCCCAGACCCGAGTCGTTGCCGATGAAGCATCCAGATTCCGCAATCCACGCTGCCACGTCGACGAGTTTGTCGAACGAGAGCAGATACGGCGCGATGTCCTCGTCCATCAGCCGTGCCGGCTTTTCGTCCGGCGCAACCAGGAAGGTCGGCTCGAAGCCGCGGCGCGTGAGCTTTCCGGCAAGCGCGGCAAATTTCGCGCGTGGCCACAATTTCCGATCGTGGTTACCGGTCGGATGACACCGCGAGGCTCTGGTGCGAATAGATAGCTCGGAGCTGATGCCAGCAGATCACGAGACCCCATTGAGCAACGCCTTCACATCACGCTTTGCGCGAAGCGCGAAATCTACCGTCTGGCCGGCCCGATCAACCGTCCGATAAAGATAGACCCTCGCCGAAGCGTTTTTCCGCAAGTCCAAGCATCAGGGCCAGTCGCCGAAGACCATCACGCTCGATGGCCATGCGGCTACGCATCGCGCAGTGCGCGAGATGAAGGCCGGCGGCGTGCCGCCAGTCGATACAATGGTTCGCCCCTCGAAATATTCAATAACCTGATCGAGCAGGACCATCGCAATCTCAAGTCAAGAGCGAACGCGATGCTCGGTTTCAAACGTTTCAGGGAAGGCCGCAATCACCGTTGCGGTATTGAGTTGATGAACCGCATTCGCAAGGTCAATTTGGTCTGGACCGCTTGCGCCTCAAAGATACCACCACGCCCGCCGTCGAGAATGCGGTCGTCATCTACCACGGATCTTCAGGCACGTCTCGTCAACCGGCCACGACTGCCCCACAGGCATTGCGAGACGGCCCCAGCGCTTGACGAACTCGGACGTATAGTGCTGCACCCAACGTAGGATTGTCGTATGAGTAGGCGACAACCCTCGCTCAGCCGTCATCTCGACGGGACCGGGCAGCCTGAACTTGTAGCGCAGATACCAGCGCACACAAAGAATGGTCACGTCACGGTCAAAGTGACGGACGGCGAACAGCCCGTCCAGACTCTTGAGCTTGCTGATCGCGGGTCCTAAAAGCGGTCAGGCCCGCAGCCAATCGAGGTACGCAATGCGGCCTGCACCCTGAGCGGTCTGCTCCGGGTAGTTCCGGTGCGATCGGATATTTACTCTCCGCCCTCGCGAACCGGTAGCACGGTCTTGTACTGGACGCGCCGCAAGGTGATCGACGTGCTGACGTCGCGCACACCCTCGATGGTCGCGAGCCGTGTCATCACGAAACGCTCGATTCCCGCCATGTCGCTGGCCACCACCCGCACGATGTAATCGAACGCGCCCGTCATCAGATAGCACTCCATCACCTCCTCGCAACCCAGCAGGGCGCGCTCGAAAGCAGCCAGCTTTGCCGCGGATTTTTCAATTGCCACCGATACGTAGGCGGTGACTGGAAATCCCACCTTCTCCTGGTCCAGTAGTGACACATATTTTGTAATGACGCCCGCCTCTTCGAGCAGACGAATGCGCCGGTAGAGCGGCGAAAGCGAAATGCCCAGCGATTCAGCGAGGTCCGCAGCCTTGACATGAGCGTCCCGCTGTAGCGCCTGCAAGATGTCAATATCGATCCGGTCCAATTTCATTGGCTCATCGTCTCAAATAAACGCAGAAATGTGCCTAATGTTGCCACATCTGGTTGATCCGTTGGCTCATTTTGGCACGTACGATCGGCGCAGACTGCCTAAAATTTCTCACACGACAAATCCTGTCCTGTCGCAGCAGCGCGGCGTTACCGGGTTCGGTATGCGGCGCTCGCACATGCTTCCCGCGTGCTGATATACGAGGCAAGCGTGGCCGATCTGAAACGAGCAGAGAATGCAATTGAAAGGAGCAAACGTGACTTTTTCTGAGGGACAACTGGCTGGCAAAGTGGCGCTCGTGACCGGGGGCTCGCGCGGGATAGGCGCGGCCATCGCAAGACGGCTCGCAAGCGATGGCGCGGCCGTGTCGATAACCTATTCGAACTCGAGTGCCGACGCGGATCGCGTCATCGAGGACATCGAACGCGCCGGGGGGCGGGGCGTGGCAATTCGCGCGGATTGCGCCGACGCGGAAGCGGTAAAAGCCGCGGTCGGATCGACCTCGAAACGCTTCGGGGGACTGGATATTCTCGTGAACAACGCCGCGATGTTCCGCCGCGGTCTGATCGACGACTTCCCACTGGAAGATATCGACCGGATGCTGGCCATCAACGTCAGGAGCCTGCTTGTTGCCATTCAGGAATCGCTGCGCTTCATGGAAAGAGGCGGGAGGATCATCAATATCGGTAGCATCAGCAGCGACTACATGCCGATTCCGGGCGTGTCCGTCTACGCCGCGACGAAAGGTGCGGTAACCAGCATGACGCGTGCGCTGGCAAGGGATCTTGGCGGTCGGGAAATTACGATCAATAACGTCCAGCCCGGACGGATCGATACCGTGATGAACCCGGCCAACGGTCCGATGGCCGACCAGATCCGGGGCTCAATTGCACTGGGCCGGTACGGATCAGGCGACGATATTGCGGGACTTGTCGCCTGGCTGGCAAGCCCCGATGCGGCGTTCGTAACGGGCACCAGTCTGAAGGTCGATGGGGGCACCAGTGCTTGAGCGGCTCAGGTCGAACGAACCGGGTATACGTATGCTTTTCACTCTCCTATTAGAACGTCTCGACCGCTGGCTGCGGAGTACCCAGCGGACCCGCAGTGATGGATACCTCGCAGCTTCGAAGGATATTGCCGAGCTTGAGCGTCGGATGAAAGAGTGCGACGGTTAGCTCGGGCCGACGCCAGCGCGAGCGATTCACGATAACAGCGCCAATGCCCCGCTCTATGCCCGCCGCGAGGGCGACTCTTCTGAGGACAATGCGTCGTCGAGCCCACAACCCGGCTGGACGGCAAACATTCGCAGTTGCCCCTCAGCCACCTCTTCATCATCGGGTATCTCACGCGAGAATAGCCCACGATCGATCGCCAGGCACGGTGCCCGGCCTGATCTGATGAAAAGGCGCTATTGCGACACCGACGCGTTGGATGATACGTCCGTCGGCATCTGCGGTAGCGGAGCTGCCCCTGCGTCGTTCGTGCCGCTGCCCGTTGTTCCCGTTTGCCCGCGACGGCCTCGGCGCCCACCGCGTGCCACGGTGGGCTCGCTCGCCCCCACCGGGTGCATTGGCGGATGCGCGATGTACTGAAAGTTTTCATTGACCGCGCTATTGCCCGTGTCGAACGACCGGTGGACGAACACACTGCTACTAACGGGTGAACTGGCTTGCGCAAAAGCCGTCGGTCCGATCGACATCATGGCTGCGCCCACCGCCGCACTCACGGCAATAATGTGCACGAGCGCACCGGCACTACGGGCTGTCGGACGTGCTTTCAACTACGTCTCCTTCAATGTACGTGCGGTTCGCAACCGCTTGCAGCGGGCAGCCGTTTTACCGCTGGGTACGCTGGCTCAAAAAATTGAACCAGCGTTGGAGGTGCCGGGCAAGCGGGGAGAAATGCAAAGCGCTGCGGCGGAAAAGGCCAGACCGGACCAGTCTAGTCCGAGTTATGGAGAAGAAGGTTTCATGCTGGATTACAGGTGTTACTCGATTTAACTGATCGATGAATCGCACCGGGAATTCTCCAGGTATGGTGCGAATTGCCTGCTGCCCACTGCCGAAACAGCGCTTGAAAATGAAGCTGGCTCGTCCGACAAATCGTCGGTCGCCGTCGCTTCGTCAAATGGCAACTCATT
>NZ_JARESV010000045.1:0-65634 GCF_046026985.1 Paraburkholderia sp. RL18-101-BIB-B | reverse complement strand
GCGCGGCGCTGCTGCCGCGTCGCGCTCGAATCAATTCGACGATCGGAAGCGGGCGCGCCGTCAATGCGGCGCGCATGTCGATACCGACTTCACACTGCTTGCTGACAGACTACTGCATCTCGTTCGAGGCGAAACGCCGCCCGGTTGATGCGCGCGCTTTCGCCTCGATCGACGTTATGCAAGGGCCTCTGCCACTACGGCTTGAATCCAGGCCCGCAAGCGGCTCCCTCGCTGGCTTAGTTACCGAAGTACACCGACTTCGGGCCCGACATCGGCTGAACCACGCCGCCCGCTTGCGACGAACCACTTGTCGCACCACCGTAACCGCTGGTATCGGCGACCGGCTCCTGGGTCTGCGCGACGGCTGGGTTCTGCGCCTGTACGCGCTGTTCGGCAGCCTGAATGTCGGCCGGATAGGTCGAGTCGTTCGACGCACCCGGGTTGTAGCCGGCTTGTTCGACCCGGATCAGATCGGCGCGAACTTCCGCGCGGGTGATGGGCTGTTGGCTCGACTGAGCGAACGAAGCGATCGGAGCGGCGAGCACGGCTGCAATGGCGACTGCCTTGATGAGCGATTTCATGATGATTTACCTCCAGACCTGGTTTTATTTGCGACGCTTGCCACACCATGTGAGAAGCGAGTGATTTCAGTCTAGTCACCAGATCGCCAAGGGAAAACCCTAGATTTCGAGATACATAATTGTCGCAATCGCAAGAATGGGCCGAAATTTACCGCAGACCTCAATCCAAATAGCATGTTTGGCGTAATAATTGTCGGGATCGTAACCCTTTGTGTCTGAAGTTTCAAAAATGCATCTGATCTGAGCGTGTTCTGCCGGCATACGCGTGATCGCCGGGCAAATTTACGCCCTCTTCGGCGCACCGGATTGGGGCGTCAGCAGGAGCTTGCGCGGCCCGCTGACAAAGGCGCTGCCGGGTTCGAAAAACCTGAGCGGCCGATGCATTTCGCGCGACAAGCCAATGCGCGTCGTCACTCCCACCGGTAGTTCGCCCCGCTCCATGACGCCGATCCACAAGCTGCGGCCCGAGCACAGATCCCAGCCGTCGAACGCCGGGCCGATGCCGAGCGCCGTCGTGAGCCGGCCGGGTCCGCGCGCAAGATCGCGCAACGGCACGCCGGGCCGCCGCGCTTCCATGAGCGGCAGGCCTTCGAGCGGCTCGATTGCACGCAACAGAATACCGGCGCCGACCTCCTCGGCTTCGGCGGACATGTTGAGCATGTACGACAGCCCATAGGTGAGCCGCACATACGCGTGACCCGGCGCGAGAAACATCGAACCGTTATGCGGACGTCGGCCCATGAACGCATGACTGGTCGAATCGCCGAGCGGATACGCCTCGGTCTCGACGATGCGTCCGCTCATGCGCCCTTCGGGCAGATCGTGCACGAGGTATTTGCCGATCATGAAGCGCGCGAGTTCGACGGTATCGAGCGGTAATTCGTCACGAAGCAATGGCAGGATGGGAAGTTGATGTTTCCGCATGCGTTAGACCTTATTCTTAAAGCGCATGGTGTGGGACCAAAAGCTATGCAAACGGTATGGGATGGGATGCGTGCAACCGCGCCGTCGCGAGCCGCCAACGGCGCGAGCCAACGCTCTGGTTCCAGCGGTTGAGCGCCATCGGTCAGTTTTCATCGGCCCATTCGTTGTACCAAAACCTCACTTCCGTGCTGCGCTGCCATCACCATGGCACTAATTGGAGTATCGTGTGTTTCCGGCCTGCAGCACAGCCTTTGCCGGCTCGCGTGTGTTTCGGCCCGCCCGAATCAGCATACAGTTTGAAAGCATTCGCACGATCCGCAGCACCGTTCCATTCAGTTTTGATCCCGATGTACCTGCTGGTGTAGCGCACTGCCTCATTCGGGGGCGGTTGTACCCATGACAATAGGAGAGAGTTGAATGAAAGCATTCCCGGCAATCAAGATGATCGGCAGCGCGCTGATCGTTCTCGCGTCCCTCAATGCGTATGCGCAAACCAGCGACGCCGCAGCTCCGGCCGCGGCATCGGAGTCGGCGCAACCGACGGCCAAGCAGACCAAGGCGGCCAATCGCGCCCTGGGACGCAAGGTCCGCACTGCACTGTCGAAGACCAAAGGCCTGAGCGTGGCGAACATCACCGTGCGTGCACGCGGCGGCGCAGTGACGCTGGCTGGCTCCGTGCCCGAGCAGCAGCAAGTCGACCTGGCCACTCAGGCGGCGCAAGGCGTGGCCGGCGTGACGTCGGTCAAGAACGCCCTGACGATTCGTCCGGTCGGCCAGTAATCGAGTGAACCTGCTGTAATCACATAGCCGGACGCCAATGCCCTGTCACAGGGGCGTTGGCACCACCGGAGCGGTTTCGCCGCACGCGGCACCCGTAGTATCCTCGACACACCGGGGTTCGCCCGACATCCCGCGTTTAGCCGACGGAACCTCAATGCCTACCGGTCGCCGTAGCCACCGCGCATTCGTCACACACCAGCCACGTCCGCCACGCGTTATCCGCGCAATTCTGCGTGACCCGATCCCTTTCTCCAGCAGTCGCCGTTTGCGCTACAGCATGCCGGACGCACGCCATCGTCGTGTGTCCCTGAGCATGGACAAAGCCACGATCACGAACAATTATCCTTTATAATTTAATGTGTTAGGGCGTGTTGTTTAGAAGTTGCATGAACATATGCGCTCGCTTCAAGCCAAGGCGGAAGCCGTTCGCGCCCCGCCGGGCCACTCAATACAAGCATTAAAAGGAAGCCCAATGACCACGCCTGCGACCGTTCTGCCCCGCTGGACCATTGCCGTGCCATTCGTCGCGTGGATCGTGCTCGGTATCGCGTATGCCATGCCGGACAGCGGCCTGCTGCTCGTGCTGGTCGGCGTGGCGTTGTGTGCCGCGGTCTTCACGGCGGTGCACCATGCGGAAGTGGTCGCGCATCGGGTCGGCGAACCGTTCGGCACGCTGGTGCTGGCGGTGGCCGTCACTGTGATCGAAGTCGCGCTGATCGTCTCGGTCATGCTCACGTCCGGTCCGGAAAAGGCCGGTCTCGCGCGCGACACGGTATTCGCCGCGGTGATGATCGTCTGCAACGGCATTGTCGGCATTTGCCTGCTGGTGGGCGGTATCCGCCATCGCGAGCAGGATTTTCAAAGCCGTGGCGCCGCTGCGGCGCTGGCCGTGCTCGCGTCGCTGTCCGTGCTGACGCTGGTCATGCCGAACTACACCACCACGAACGTCGGCCCGGTCCTGTCGTCATCGCAACTGGCGTTTGCCGGGGTGTCGTCCCTCGTGCTGTATGGCGTGTTCGTGTTCGTGCAAACCGTGCGCCATCGCGATTACTTTCTGGCCGGCACGCCGGACGAAGACGTCCATGCCGCGCCACCGAGCGCCGGCCAGGCGATGGCGGCCGGCGCCTTGCTGCTGGTGTGCCTCGTCGCGGTGGTATTGCTTGCAAAGGTGCTCTCGCCGGTGGTCGAAACCGCGGTCAAGAATGCGGGCGCGCCGGCTGCCGTGGTCGGCATTGTGATTGCCGCGCTCGTGTTGCTGCCTGAAGGGCTGGCCGCGGTGCGCGCGGCGCGCGCCGACCGTTTGCAGAACAGCCTGAATCTCGCACTCGGCTCGGCGCTGGCCAGTATCGGCCTGACCATTCCGACCGTCGCCTGCGTCTTTCTGTACACCGGCCAGCCGCTGGTGCTCGGCATCGACGGCAAGGAAACCGTGCTGCTCGTCCTTACGCTGATAGTCGGCACGCTCACGCTCAGCTCGGGCCGCACAACGATTCTGCAAGGCGCCGTGCATCTGTCGCTGTTCGCGGCGTATCTGTTTCTGTCGTTCGCGCCTTGACCTTGGGCGCCAGAGCCTGAAAGAGCGGCGTCGGGTCGGCTGACCCACGCCGCCACGCCCGCCGGACTACTCTTCCCAGTGTGCCGCGATCCAGTCGCGAAACAGATTCAGCTTCTGCTGATGCGCGACCGAGTCCGGGTAGACGAAATAGTAACGCCAGCCGGTCTTGAGCACCGTATCGAACGGCCGCACGAGACGCTTGGCCGCGACGTCCTCGTCGATCAGCGCAAGATCGCTGATCGCGACACCGAACCCCTGTAACGCGGCGTTGGTCGCCATATCGAGCGTGTCGAAGCTCGGGCCGTGCTCGGCGTCGATCGCCGCGGCGTGCGCGGCATCGATCTCGGTTACCTTGGCGAGCCACATCTTCCAGTCGCGATGATCGCGCGTGGGATGCAGCAGCGTGTGGCGCGCGAGATCAGCCACCTCGGCAAGCGGCTTGTCTTTCAGCAGATCGGGCGCGCATACGGGCGTCAGGCGCTCCTCGAACAACGGCACCGCCTGCACGTCCGCCCCCGGCGACGAGCCGTAAATGATCGCGGCGTCAAACGGTTCGAGCTGGAAATCGACGTCGTGCTGCCACGTGGTCGTGATCTGCACGTGCAGTTCGGGATACTCGGCCTGGAAGCGCATGATCTTAGGCAGCATCCAGCGCATCACACAGGTCGGCACTTTCAGCGCGAGATCGGTGCGCTGCCGAGTAAGGCGCAGCGAAATTTCCTCGATGCGCGCGAAGCTCTCCTTCACGGCCGGCAGCAACAATTCCCCTTCGGCGGTGAGCGTCAGGCCTTTCGCATGGCGCTTGAAGAGCGGAAACTTGTAGTAGTCCTCGAGCGCGATGATTTGCCGGCTGACCGCGCCCTGCGTCAGGCATAGATGGTCGGCGGCGCGCGTGAAACTGCGATGGCGCGCCACGGTTTCGAAAATCTGCAGCGCGTTGAGCGGCGGTAGGCGGCGCATCGTGGGTGTCCAGTACGATCAGGAAAAATCATTGCGTGGGCGTGGCGGCGCGGGTCGTCGCCTGCCGCCAGAACGCCTCTCGCGGGCCTACAGGATACGCGATCACAAATTGCCGCACGAGCAGCGGTGAACACGACGGTCATGCATTCGGCTCATGCCGATGCCAAAACTTGCCGTTAACCAGGCCAGCATGCACCGGCGCAGGGCAAAACCCGTCCGCAACCGCACCAGAACCGAGCTTTCCTCATACCTCCACGAGGGCGCGAATCGTCGACGAAACATGGACGTTAACCCGCATGCGCTACTGCCTCGGCGCTCCCGCCCTCTGACGGGCGTGCGCCGCCCCAGTCGCGCGACGGCCTTCGCATGAGCTTACGTCATGCCCTCCATGCGCATATTTCGTTTGTTGAGGGATTTTGGCAAACCTAGAGTGCATCCACACGCAGCGCAGGCAAGCAACGCAAACGAGCGATGCAGCGGCGGCGGTCACAGCGATATCACCAGGCAACAGGCGTTCAACACAGGAGACCGCCATGGAAGAGATCAAACGGGGTAGAAGGCAGGCCATCAAGTCGATCGGCGCGGCACTCGCGGCATCCACCTTGCCGATGCCGTTCATCAATCTGCGCGCGCAGGAACACAACTTCAGCGGCAAGACGCTGCGTCTCTTGACGTGGTCGGACGACACGGGCGCCGCCGCTCTGCGCAATATCGCCGCCACGTTCACGGCGAAAACCGGCGCCAAAGTGATCGCCGACCGCGCCGACGGCACCTCCGGCATGGTCGCGAAGGTCAAGGCCGCGGGCGATCGTCCCACCTACGACGTCATCACCTTGGCCGGCGTCGGCGCGGCCGGTCTCGGCGACGCCGGTCTGCTGATGAAGCCCGATCTGGACAAGCTGCCAAACCTGAAAGACGTCGCGGCGCAGTACCGCACGGGCGCGAACGGCTTCGGCGTCGGCTACCTGCTGTGGTCGGACGGGTTGATCTACAACACGTCGACAGTCAAGACCGCGCCGGCATCGTACGAAGCATTGTGGGATCCCAAATACGCCGGCCGCCTGTTCCTGCCGCCGCCCGAGTGGGCCGAAGCGGTGGACCTGGCGATCATCGCCGCGAAGATGAACGGCGGTTCGCAGCAGAACATCGAGCCGGGCTTCAAGAAACTGATGCTGTTGAAAGACCGGGTGATGACGCTCGGCGAGAACCCGAACCAGGTGGCCGATCTGTTCCGCACCGGGTCGCTCGATATCGGCGGCATCTATTCGCCAGCGTTCTTCCCCAACCAGATCCGCAAGCCCGAGTACAAGATGGGCGTGACCTACGGCATGAAGGAAGGCTTCGCCACGCAGCTGATGTTCACCGTGATCCCCAAGGCGCATCCGGGCGACAGCGATCTGATCCACGCCTTCATCAACCATTCGCTCGACGCGGGCGTGCAAGGCCGCATGGCCGCCGACGTGCTGAACGGCCCGGTCAATTCGAAAGCGGTGATTCCCGCCGAGAGCCGCGCGTTCGTGCCGAGTCCGCAGCAGATCGCCGAGAAAGCCGTGCTGCATGACGACAAGGCGCTCGCCGTGGTGCAGCCGGCGTGGATCAAGCGTTACACCGAAATCTTCTCGGCATGACCGCGATGCTCGCGCGCTTTTCGCGGCGTGCTTCACCGGCGTCCGATCCGGCCTCGGACGCCGCGGCGGGCGCGTCCAGTCTCGGACCGGACACGCCTGCCGCCAACGCGATGGCAAAGGCGCGGCCGTGGCTACTGCTCGCGCCGATCCTGCTGTTTCTCGCCATCCTCGGCGCGGCGGCGCTGGTCGTGCTGCGCATGAGTTTCGGCACGCAGGGCAACGAGTGGCGCGGCTTCACGCTGCAAAACTACACGGACCTGCTCGACGGCTACTTCATGAAGTCGTTGTGGCTCACGTTGAAGCTCGCGTTCCAAAGCATGATCTGCGCAGTGCTGCTGGCGATTCCGGTCGCACTGGCGATGGCGCGCACGAAGTCGCGGCTCGCACGGCGGCTTCTGCTCGCGGGCGTACTGCTGCCGCTGCTCGTCAATCTGCTGCTGCAAGGCTATGGCTGGCTGATCATTCTCGGGCCGGCCGGCCTGCTCAATCACGCGCTGCTCGGCAGCGGCCTCGTGCAACGTCCGTTGATGTGGCTTTACCGCGAAAACGGCGTGCTGCTCGGCTTGATCCAGACGGCGTTTCCGCTCGCCGTGCTGCCGCTCTCGAGCGCGATGCGCGCGGTCTCGAGTTCCTACGAAGAAGCCGCCGCCACGCTCGGCGCGACGCGCTGGCAAACGCTGCGTCACGTGCTGTTGCCGCTCGCCATGCCCGGTCTCGTGTCCGGCGCGCTGCTCGTATTCGCCTATAACGCGAGCGCGTTCGCCGTGCCGCTGCTGCTCGGCGGACGACGCGTGCCGATGCTCGCCGTGCTAGTCCACGATCAGGTCGCGCCCTTGCTGAACTGGCCGGCGGCCTCCGCGTCGGGTGTCGTTTTGATGGTCGCCACGTTGACGGTGATGGCGCTGTCGCAGCGCCTCGTGCGCCGTACGCAGCGTCTCGCCGAGGAGCCTCACGCATGAGCACGCCCATTCAAACCGCGCCGCCGCCGCGCTTGCAACCGCGTGCACCACGCTTGCCGGCTGTCATGCCCGGCCAGCTCGGCAAGGCCACCGCCCTGCTCGCGGCTATCGTTCTGTTCCTCGCCGCGCTGCCGATCCTCACGATGATCACGATGTCGTTCAGCGCGGCCGACACGCTCGAATTCCCGCCGCATGCCTACGGCTTGCACTGGTATCGCGCCGCGTGGCACAGCTTCGTGTCGCCGGACGCGAGCGACACGCTGTCGATGGGCGGCGCATTGCGCACGAGCCTGATCGTCGCGCTATCGACCATGGTGATCGCCACGCTCGTCTCGGTGCCCGCCGCCTACGCGTTGAGCCGCTACCGCTTTCGCGGCAAGCCCGCGGTCGAACAACTGGTCGCGTTGCCGCTCGTCTATCCGCTCGTGATGCTCGGCCTGTCGCTGCTGTTGGTGTTCAACGTGCTGCCGGTCGAACTCGGCGTGTTCCGCCTGATCATCGCGCACGTGATTCTGGCGCTGCCGTTCACCGTGAAAAATTGCGCGGCGTCGGTCGCCTCGATTGGTCCGGAGTTCGAAGAGGCTGCCTGCGTGATGGGCGCGAGTCCCAGCCGCGCGCTCGTCGACGTGATCCTGCCGCTGATGCGCCCCGGCATTCTCGCCGGCATGCTGTTCGCGTTCATCATCTCGTTCAACGAATTCACGGTCACGTTCTTCCTGTACGGCATCGATACGATGACGCTGCCGGTGTGGCTCTACAGCCGCACGGTGTCGTCGCTCGATCCGACCGTGTTCTGTTTCGCCGTGTTCATCGTCGCGATCGACTTCGCGCTGATCTGGCTGCTCGAAAAGCTGATCGGCGACGAAGGCGTCGCTTTGTGATCGCGCGCTCATGACGCCCTCTTCTTGCTGGAGCATCCGATGACCCATTTAACGTTGCAGGCCGTGACCCGGCGCTTCGGCGCGGCCCATGCCGTCGACAGCGTCGATCTGAGCGTGCCCGACGGCAAGCTGGTGTGCTTCCTCGGCCCGTCCGGCTGCGGCAAGACCACCCTGCTGCGGATGATCGCCGGCCTGGAAACGCCGACCTCGGGCAGCATCCATTTCGCCGGGCGCGACATCACGCGACTGCCGGCGAACCAGCGCGACTTCGGCATGGTGTTCCAGTCGCTCGCACTGTTTCCGCACATGACGGTCGCGCAGAACATCGCGTATCCGCTGAAGCTGCGCAAGACCGCGAAGGACCAGCAGACGCGCCGAGTGGCCGAGTTGCTGGAACTGATCCAGTTGCCGCACATGGCGAACCGGCCGGTCACGCAACTCTCCGGCGGCCAGCGTCAGCGCGTGGCGATTGCGCGCGCGATCGCCTCGCAGCCGAAACTGCTGTTACTCGACGAACCGCTCTCCGCGCTCGACGCCAAGCTGCGTGAAGCCATGCAGGTGGAGATCCGCCTGCTGCAACAGCGTCTCGGCATCACGACGATCATGGTCACGCACGACCAGCGCGAAGCAATGACGATGGCCGACGAGATCGTCGTGATGGAGAAAGGCCGCATCGCACAGGTCGGCAAGCCGCTCGATATCTATCGCGATCCGGTCAGCGAGTTCGTCGCAGACTTCATCGGTCTCGGCAATATCCTGCCGGTCACCTACGACGGCGCGGGCGGCGTGAGCCTGCCGGGCGGCCGGCGCATCAGCGTGGTGCAACCGGCGCGCGTGCCGGAGTCCAGCAGCGATATCCGCCTGCTGATCCGCCCGGAAGACGTGTGCGTGAAAGCCGCGTCCGACGCAGCGGGTCCGAACCGGCTGCAAGGCACCGTGACGTTTATCCGCGACGTGGGCGCGTCGCTCGAAGCGACCATCGACTGCGCCGGCTTCATCTTGACCGCCGCCACCACGCCGCGCGAAACACCGGGGCTTACGCTCGGCATGCCGGTGCTCGCGGAATTGCCGCCGCATGCGTGCAAACTGATCGCCGCGCGAGTCGGGCATTGAAGCGCACTGACTTGCACGCCACTATCGCACGCCACTAAAACCCATTCCAATACCGACATTTTCGACAGAGGAAAGATCATGAACCACCGTCCCGCTGCCCCGACCCGCACCCGCCGCGTGTTCGCCACGCTCGCCGCGACGCTCGCCTTCACCGCCCTCGGCGCACTGTGTGCGTTGCCGTCGGCCGCGCATGCGGACGCGCTCGACAACATCGCCAAGTCGGGTACGGTGCGCATCGGCGTGTTCGAGGACTACCCGCCGTTCGGCTCGATCGGCCCGGATATGAAGCCAATGGGCTACGACATCGACGTCGCCAACCTGATCGGCAAGGCGCTCAACGCCAAGGTCGAACTCGTGCAGGTGACGGGCGACAACCGCATGGCCTACCTCGCCGACCACAAGGCGGACATGCTGCTGTCAGTCGGCCAGACGCCGGAGCGCGAAAAAGTGATCGACTTCTCGCAACCGTACGCGCCGTACTACCTCGCCGTGTTCGGCCCGAAAGCCCTGCCCGTGAAGAACGCCGCCGACCTCGCCGGCAAGTCGATTTCGGTTGCGCGCGGCACGCTGGAAGACCTGAGCGTGACCAAGATCGCGCCGCCCACGGCGAACATCAAACGCTTCGACGATCCTAACGGCGCAATTTCGGCGTTTCTTTCTGGTCAGGTACAGTTGATGGTAGTCGGCAACGACGTCGGCGCCACGATTCTCGCGCGTCATCCCGCCAACGATCCCGAGCAGAAGTTCTCGCTGTTCAGCTCGCCGGATCACGTCGGTTTGAACAAGAACGAGCCGCGTCTGAAGCAGAAGGTCGACGAAACGATTGCCAAGGCCCGCAAGGACGGCACCATGAACGCGATTTCGCAGAAGTGGCTGCGTGCGCCGCTGCCGGCCGACCTCTGAACCTTTTTTGCGCGGACCACGAAGCGTGGTCCGCGCCGGAGTTTGACCTCACGATGAGCGCCACGCCATGACCTATGCGTTCGATTTCAGCGGCTTCGGCCTCTATGCGGGGATGCTCGCGCGCGGCGTCGCCGTGACCTTGGGACTGACAGCCGTCTCCACCGTGCTCGGCGGGATCGTCGGCATTGCCGGTGCGAGCGTGGCGGTGGCCGGGCCGAAATGGGCGCGCTGGGTGGTGGCGAGTTACGTGGAATTGATCCGCAACACGCCGTTCATCGTGCAGTTGTTCTTCGTGTTCTTCGGTTTGCCGAGTCTCGGCATTCATATCGATGAAGTGCAGGCCGCGATTCTCGCCATGACCGTCAATCTCGGCGCTTACGCCATCGAGATCGTGCGCGCCGGCATCGACTCGATTTCACGCGGCCAGGTGCAGGCGGCGCAGGCTCTCGGTCTGCATGGGCGACAAGTGTTTCGCTTCATCGTGCTGCCGCAGGCCATCGCCAACGTGTTTCCCGCGCTGCTGAGCCAGGTGCTGATCGTGATGCTCGGCTCGGCGGTGGTCTCGCAGATCTCCGTGCCCGATCTCACGTACGCGGCCAACTTCATCCAGTCGCGCAACTTCCGCTCGTTCGAGAGCTACCTGATCATCACCGCGACGTATCTGGTGCTGTCGATCGTGCTGCGGCAAATCCTCAACCGGCTCGGTCGTGGTCTGTTCGCGGGCCGTGCGGCGCGCGGCAACGAGAGCGCGCCGCGTAACTGGCGCAACCGCCTGATGTGGCGTGGCGCCCGCACCCTGCCCACGGAGCGTTGATCATGGTCGAATTCACGCTGTGGGACATTGCCCGCAATCTGTTGCTCGCCGCCCGCTGGACGGTGCTGCTGTCGTTGATCGCGTTTGTAGGCGGCGGTATTGTCGGCCTGATTCTGCTCGCGATGCGCGTGTCGCCGATCGCCTGGCTGCGGCGCATCGTCGTGGTGTATGTGGAAGTGTTTCAGGGCACGCCGCTCCTGATGCAGCTCTTTCTGGCGTTTTTCGGCTTGCCGCTGCTCGGTGTCGACGTGTCGCCGTGGGTCGCGGCCACCGTCACTTTGACGCTTTATACGAGCGCCTATCTGGTCGATATCTGGCGCGGCTGTGTGGAAGCCGTGCCGCGTGGTCAGTGGGCCGCGGGTGCGAGTCTCGGTATGACGTTCGCCCAGCAGTTGCGCTATATCGTGTGGCCGCAGGCGCGGAAAATCGCGGTGGCGCCGACGGTCGGCTTTCTCGTGCAAGTGGTGAAAAGCACGGCGCTCGCGTCGATCATCGGCTTCACCGAATTGACCAAGACCGGCACCATGATCACCAACGCCGCGTTCCGCCCGTTCCCGATCTACGGCATGGTCGCAATGATCTACTTCGCGATGTGCTTCCCGCTGACGTGGTACGCGCGGGTGTTGGAGAAACGACAGAAGGTGGGCCAGCATCGTTGAAATTGGCTGCAGCGTGTGAATAAATAAAGCGGCAACCGTGCAGAACGGTTGCCGCTTTTTTATTACTGCCGTGAGAGGACTAGCGAGCCGCGTGTGTCGACTTGCGCAACTTCGCCACGTCGTCCGCAGTCACCGCCGGCGCGCCGTTGTTCCACCCGGCTCGCACGAAGGTCAGCACATCGGCGATCTGCTGGTCGTTGAGCACCGGCGCGTACTTCGGCATCGGATACGGCGCGGGAATGCCGCCAATCACCAGGTCCTCGGTGCCGTTCAGCGTCACGTTGATCAGCGACGACGGATCCTTCTCCAGCACGTTCGGATTGCCGGACAAGGGCGCCAGCATCGGTGCGAAGCCGCGTCCGTCGACACCGTGGCAGTGCATGCAATACGCCGTATAGACCCGCGCGCCGGCATCGTTCGCGGGACGGTTCAGCGACACCTTCGTCGCCTGCGGGTCGTACTTATAAGGCGGCGCACCGCTGCCGCCCGCCGGCGGCAGCGACTTCAGATACGTCGACATGGCGGCGATGTCCGTATCGTTCATGCCCTGCGTGCTGTTGTTGATCACGCTGGTCATCGAACCGAACGCCGAGGCATGGCGATTCGCGCCGGTCTTCAGAAACGCCTGCAGGTCCTGATCGTTCCAGCGGCCGAGACCGACGTTCTGCTCGCCGGTGAGGTTCGCCGCGAACCAGCCGTCGAGCAGGCCGCCGGTGAGGAACGCGCTGCCGCTTTCATCGAGCGCCTTCTCCTGGAACGCGATGCCGCGCGGCGTGTGGCACGAACCGCAGTGCCCGAGCCCCTGAATCAGATACGCGCCGCGATTCCAGGCCACGTCCTTGCCCGGCTTGTCCTGATAGACGGCTTTATCCAGGAAGACCATGTTCCAGAACTTCAACGGCCAGCGCATGTTCATCGGCCACTTGATGTCGGGCTCGCGATTTGCCTGCTGCACCGGCGCCACGCCGCTCATGAAATACGCGTACAACGCTTTCATGTCGTCGTCGTTGACCTTGGCGTAAGACGGATACGGCATCGCCGGATAGAGGTTGTGGCCGTCTTTCGCGACGCCTTCGCGCATCGCCCGCGCGAAGTCCTCTTCCGTATAAGCGCCGATGCCGGTCTGCTGGTCGGGCGTGATGTTGGTGGTGTAGATCTGGCCCATCGGCGTGGTCATCGGCAGGCCGCCCGCGAACGGCTTGCCCTTCGGTGCCGTGTGACAGGCGACGCAGTCGCCGACCTTCGCCAGATAAGCGCCGCGTTGGACCAACGCCTGATCCGCTGCCAGCGCCGGAGTCTGCGCCAGGAACGGCAGCGTCACGCACAACGCCGCACCGAAACCCTTCAGAGTGTTTTTCATGTCGGGCTCCGATCAGGCGGTTTGCAGTTGGCTGCCAACCGGCAATTGCCGCAGCCGCTTGCCGGTGGCCGCAAAAATCGCATTGGTCAGCGCGGGCGCGAGCGCCGCCGTGCCGGGTTCGCCGATGCCGCCAGGCGCCTCGCTGCTCTTCACGATATGCACCTCGATCGGCGGCGTCTGATCGATGCGCAGCATCCGGTAGTCGGTGAAGTTGTTCTGCTCGACGCGGCCGTCCTTGATCGTGATCTCGCTGTAGAGCGCCGCCGTGATGCCGAAGATGATGCCGCCCTGCACCTGCGCTTCGATCGTGTTCGGATTGACCACCATGCCGCAATCGACCGCGCACACCACGTGCTTGACCGCCACCTCGCCCTGATCCACCGCGACGTCGACGACGATCGCAAAGAAGCTGCCGAACGCATGCATGACCGACACGCCGCGCCCTTGTCCCTTCGGCAGCGCGCTGCCCCAGTTCGCGGCCTGCGTGGCGACGTTGAGCACGTTCAGCGCACGCGGTGTCTTACCGAGCAGATCCTGACGGTATTTGACGGGATCGACTTTGGCCTGCGCCGCGAGTTCGTCGATGAAACTCTCCACCACGAAGGTGCCGCGCGTCGGTCCCACGCCGCGCCAGAATGCGGTGGGCACCGCGTGCGGCTCCTCGCGAACGTAGTCGATCAACTGGTTGGGCAAGTCGTATGGCAGATCCGAAGCGACTTCGACCGCATCCGGATCGATACCGTTCTTGAAGGCGGGCGGTGCAAAACGCGCCAATATCGACGAACCGACGATCCGATGCTGCCACGCGACCGGTTTGCCGTTCGCGTCGAGCCCGGCCGAAATCTTGTCGTAGTAATACGGGCGGTACATGTCGTGCTGAATGTCTTCTTCGCGCGTCCAGACCACCTTCACCGGCGTCGACACCTGTTTGGCGACCTTCACGGCTTGCGTGACCATGTCGAACTCGAGCCGCCGCCCAAAGCCGCCGCCGATCAAATGGTTGTGCACGACGATCTTGTCGGCGGGCAAGCCAGTGACCGCCGCGGCGGCATCCACCACGCGCGTCGGCACTTGCGAGCCGAGCCAGACATCGCAACCGTCGGGGCGCACGTGCACCGTGCAGTTGATCGGCTCCATGGTGGCGTGCGCAAGAAACGGCTGCTGATACACGGCGTCGACGCGCGTCTTCGCACTGGAGAAAGCATTGCCGACGTCGCCGTCCTTGCGCGCCACCGCGCCGTTGCGTTGCGAGGCGTTGGCGAGATCGTCGACGATCTGCTTCATCGACAGATTCGCGCCCGCACCCTCGTTCCACTTGATGACGAGCGCCTGCACGCCGCGCTTGGCGGCCCACGTGTGGTCGCCGATCACCGCGACCGCGTTGTCGATCTTGATGACCTGGCGCACGCCGGGGATTTTTTTCGCATTGGTGTCGTCGACGCTGGCGAGCGTGCCGCCGAACACCGGGCAGTTCGCAATCGCCGCGTAGACCATGTCGGGCACGCGTACATCGAGGCCGAACATCGCGGTGCCGTCCACTTTCTCCGGTGAATCGAGGCGCTTGACCGCCGTGCCGATCAGCTTGAAGTCCTTCGGGTCCTTGAGCTTGACGTCTTGCGGCGCGGGCAGACCGGCGGCCACGGTCACCAGTTGACCATAGCCGACACTGCGCTTGCTGGCCTCGTGGATCACCTGTCCGGCCTGCGCATGGCAGCTTGCCGGATCGACCTGCCATTGCTGCGCGGCCGCGCTGATCAGCATGGTGCGCGCGGTGGCGCCCGCTTTGCGCATCGGCTCCCACGCATAGCGGATCGAGGTCGAGCCGCCCGTGAGCTGGCCGCCGAGCAGCGGATCCATGAAGAGCTTTTCATTCGGCGGCGCGTGATCGATGGTCACCGCGTCGAGCGGCACTTCGAGTTCTTCGGCGATCAGCATCGGAATCGACGTGTAGACGCCCTGGCCCATCTCGACCTTCGGAATCACGAGCGTGACCTTGCCCGCAGTATCGATCTGGATAACGGCGTTCGGTGCGAAGACGCCGCTTTGCGGTGTTTCGACACCGTCGCCGCCGATCACCGATTTGCCGGCCTTCTGATCCTGGCTCGCGGCCGGCATGCTGAAGCCGAGCAACAGGCCACCGCCTGCCGCCGCGCCTACCGTCACGCCAAATTTCAGAAAGGTGCGTCGTGAAAAGCCACGTGCGGCACGCGCGCCGCTCTGTGCATCGAGCAATCCCTGGGACATGTCATGCCCCCTTTGCGGCGTGCTTGATCGCCGCGCGGATGCGGTTATAGGTCCCACAGCGGCAGATATTGCCGGCCATGGCGGCGTCGATGTCCGCATCGGTAGGATTAGGGTTGCTCGCCAGCAGCGAAGCCGCCGACATCACCTGCCCCGACTGACAGTAGCCGCATTGCACCACGTCCAGTTGACGCCAGGCCTGCTGCACCTTCTGACCGGCCGGCGTGCTGCCCACCGCTTCGATCGTGGTGATCTTGCGGTCGCCAACAGCCGCCGCCGGCAACACGCACGAGCGTACCGCCACGCCATCGAGGTGCACCGTGCAGGCTCCGCATTGCGCGATGCCGCAACCGAACTTCGTGCCGGTCAGACCGACCAGATCGCGTAAGACCCACAGGAGGGGCATGTCGGGCGGCGCGTCGACGGTGTGCGTCTGGCCATTGATATTCAGCGTTGTCATTGAGCGGCTCCGAGTGGGGTTTATTGTTTATCAGGTTGTTTAGGCAGAGACGTCGAACCAAAACGTAAAGACTCGCCGCGTTTATTCGACAAGCCGGACTAATGCGCGCTGCGGCTTTCCAGTCGTTTAAAACGGCGGTGAATGCATGGGCGCGAACGCGCCAATACTGATCGGCGAATTGTAGACGCCCTTTAAAAAGTTCGCCTCGAAGCTGCATGCCGCCAGCCGGCTGGAAGATTCTCGCGGGCGCCGATCGCGTGGCTGAAAGGTGTTTTTAATCGGCGGAAACTATCCGCGCGGCGGTTCGAGCGGCCGGCCTTTATACGATCAGTGAATCTTGTTGAATCAATGCCGGGCGATTTTGTTAGCATGGATCCGGTCTGACTGACTATCCGAAGGAGCAGCACACATGAACGACTCGCAATGCACTCAATTCCTCTCGGACATTCGCCGACCGCTATTGGCGCTGCACAAAGCCATCCTCGATCACGAGCGTGCCGTGTACGAAAAGGAATTCGGCCCGGTCACGCCGGCGGCTTTCCTGCAGGTGCTCATCAACGGTTCGGGGTTCCGCTGGCTCACGCCGCTCTCGACGATCATTGCGAACGTCGACGAAATTCTCGACGATAAGGAAGCCGAAGCCGCCGACCGCACCGCCGCGGCCGAAGCGGTGACCGGGCTCTTCTCGCCCGACCAGCCGAACAATGCTTTCCTGCCGCGCTATCTGCCGCTATTGCAGGCCGATCCGGCGATCCTGCATCAGCATGGCCAGGTGTCGCAGCTGTTGCGCGGGATTGAATCGAAGTAGCCGGTTGCGCGCGGCTTCGTGTGCTCGCGTCGTGCGGGTTCGGGCCGCGCGTTGCTTGCGCGTGGTTTGCGCGTGGTTTGCGATTCGCTGTCGGCATGGTCGCGAGCGCGGCGCGCAGCGTTCATGCGGCCTCGGCTCCCGAATTTCCTCACCATTGAAAAGCGCGCGTTTCGATCGAGCGGGACTCGTCTGCATGACGGCGGCACGGCGGCGGCGTTGACGGATTACCAGGCTTTTTGAATGCGGCCAACGCAACGAGGCCTTATTTCAGGCCAATTTATGCACGATTCGTAAGAGTGTGTGGTGTGCGGTGGATTCGTTTGCCGTTGAAACGAGTGCGCGACCGAGTCAAGGTTGAATTTGCCTGGCTTTGCTGACTAAAACAAAGGTGAGCTTCTGCGGGAGGCATCCTGATGCAGGCTACGAAAAGCCGGTCAGCATGCTTCACAAAGCCCTGCTAAGGTAAGCAGACTTTCTTGCGACGCTCATCGCTATGCAAAACTGGCCGCTCCCCGAAAGCTATACCTTCCGCGATCAAGCCGTGCGCTTCAACGTGAGCGGCAATGGCCCGCCGCTGGTGCTGGTTCACGGCACGCCCTTTTCTTCGTATGTGTGGCACCGCATTGCTCCGCATCTCGCGCAGACGCGCACCGTCTATTACTACGATCTGCTCGGCTATGGACAATCCGAACAGTGCGACGGCCAGGACGTCTCGCTCGGCGTGCAGAATGGTTTGCTGGCGGAATTGCTCGCGCATTGGCAACTGGAAAGCCCGGATGTCATCGCGCACGATTTCGGCGGCGCGACTTCATTGCGCGCCCATCTGATCGACGGCTGCGACTATCGCAGCCTCACGCTGATCGATCCGGTGGCGGTCGCGCCGTGGGGTTCGCCGTTCGTGCGGCATGTGCGCGAACACGGTGACGCGTTTGCCGGACTGCCGTCCTACATCCACGAGGCGGTGGTGAAGGCGTACGTGCGCGGCGCGATCGCGCGCGAGATTCCGGATGACGAACTCGCGCCCTATGTGACGCCCTGGCTCGGCGCAACGGGTCAAGCCGCGTTTTACCGGCAGATCGCGCAAATGGATCAGCGCTACACCGACGAGGTCGAGGCGCGCTACCCGCAGCTACGCTGTCCGGTGCAGATTCTGTGGGGCGAAGAGGACCAGTGGATTCCACTGGCGCGCGGCCGTCAACTGGCCGCGGCCATACCGGAAGCGCGCTTTCAGTCGGTGCCGAAAGCCGGCCACCTGATGCAGGAAGACGCGCCGGAAGCGATCGTTGCCGCGGCGCTGCTGTGGCTGGATTGAGGTCGCGCGCCTAGCCGCGTCCGTGCGGCAGGTACGGCATGGGATCGATCGGCTTGCCGTCGCGGCGCAATTCGAAGCCCACGGAAACGCGCGAATTGTTTTCGTCGCCCATCTCGGCGATCTGCTGTCCTTGCACGACAATGTCGCCGGTTTTGACCAGCAGCTTGCGGTTGTGCGAGTAGGCGGTCAGAAAGTCCTTGTTGTGCTGGACGATGATGAGGCTGCCGTAGCTGTTCAGGCCCGTGCCGGCGTACATCACCTTGCCGTCGGCCGCGGCCCGCACCGGATCGCCCGGCTTGCCGCCGATTTCGATGCCACGCGTTTCGCCCGGCTGGAATCCTTCGACCACGCGCCCGCCCGCCGGCCAGGCTAGTGATACGCCGTTCGCGTGCCGCGCGGTTTGCTGCGCGACTTCGCGTGCTTCAGCGGCACTAAGCGTCGGCGACTGCACGGCCTGGGCGGACTGCGACGTTGACTGCGTCGCACCCGACGTGGTGCTCGGCGCCGTCGCTTGCTGCGCCGCAACCGAAGTCGCCGGCGTGGACGCCGCGGCGGCCTTCGCTGCCGCATTAGCCGCGTTCACCGCCCGCACCGTTTCCGGCGACGCGACGTGCAAGACCTGTCCCGACTTCAAGTGCGAGGACGCCTTCAATCCATTCCAGGCCTGCAACTGCTTCACGCTGCAATGATGATGCTGCGCGACGCGCGCCAAGGTGTCGCCACGTTTGACGCGATACACCAGTGGCGGCGATTTCTTGAGCAGCGCGCTCTGCTCGGGGGTGATCGCGGGCGGCGCGGCCGCCGTCGCATCGGCTGCCGGCGCGCTTGCCGCCGGCACGCTGGACGCAGCCGCCGCGGCTGTCTGCGCGTCCTGCTGGCCCACATTCGCACAACCGCTGACCGCCAGCGCGACCCATACGCCAGCGAGACTGGCCATCTTTGTTCTGTCGAAGCGCTTTCCCATCTTGTTCGACTCCTGCCTCGTTCATTGGCGAGCCGGATGCCGCCTTGTCGCGTGCGATGCGCGCGCCCGAACGGCGCGCTGCTTTCCCCTGCGACACGGCAAAGCCGCCTCGTGCGGCGCTCACCCATGCCCTGCCGACCAACCCAACCCTCGCCTTCACAAGCTGCCGGATGCCCGGGACGCGTACATGCCGCCCGCCAAAACAGCCCATCGTCCGCGAAAAGGGCCAGACTGCCGATTAAAATTCAAGCGGAATTGTAAAGTGCGTTTTATAAAAAACGCGCCAACCCACATACTTTGATACAAACCTTACGCACAGTATTGCGGACATCGTTGCGCGTGCAACGTGTACGGCGGCGCGTGCCCGTCAGGCATCCGCGTGGCCGCCGCAAGTTCGTCATTACCTGACCGCGTTTCATGCGCCGATGGCGGATCAGGCTGCGCATCTGCAAGCCATGCAGGACGCACGCACGCCGAAGCCCAGGCAAGCGCACGATAACGTTTGCATTAACGGCAGAATGGCGTCAAAACTTGAATTGCCAGCGGCGGCGGTAGGCGTCAAGGAGGATCGTGTCGGCGCGCGGACGGCCCGGCGTCCGTCCGGCTCGATGGAACGAGGCTAGCTGTAGTACTGCCCCTGGTACTTCACGTAGCCGATCGGATGATGCGTGAAGTGCAGCACCGGCAGAACGGGATTGCGATTGTCTTCGGTGGGATAGGCGCTGGCGTCGGGGATGTATTCGCCTTGCGCTTCGATTGGCTGCCCTGCCTGCAAATTGGGGATCTCGTGCGCGAGGCCCTCGTTGTCGCCGAAACGCACGGCGACGAAGACCTCGGTGCCCACCAGTTTTTCCGTACCGCCTTCGAACTTCACGACCGTGTCGATCTTGATGACGAAGTGCTGGTGATTGGCGCCGTTGTGATTCTCCGGGCTGGCGAACACCTTGCTGATCGTGCCTTGCACACAGGCCAGCGGCGCGCCCAGCGAATAGACGTAACTATGATGAGGAAGGATCTGCGTCGCGCGATTGTTCATGAAGTCTCCGTGAAAGGAATCTGTCTTGCCTACGGCGAAACGTAAGGAGCGCCGCAAGCCGGCAGCGGCGCGATACCATTTGAGCGGACCGCAGCGCGCGAGTTCATTGCGCGCCGTTCACAGGAGACATCATGACTGAGCCTGCGCAGGCGCAAATCATCAGCGTCCACATCGCGCGTGACTGGCGCGAGGTTTACGCTTTCACATTGGAGCCGGCGGCATTTCCCGAATGGGCATCAGGATTGGGCCGGCCCTTGGGCCATGACGGTGCGACATGGCGTTTCGAAGGCAGCGAAGGCACGACGACCGTGCGCTTTTCCGCGCCGAACGAGTATGGCGTGCTCGACCATTACGTTCTCTTGCCGGACGGCAGCGAGATCTACATACCGCTGCGGGTGATCGCGAACGGCAGCGGCTGCGATGTGCAATTCACACTGTTTCGCGTGCCCGGCATGACGGACGGGAAATTTGCCGCTGACGCGCAATGGGTCGAACGGGATTTGGGCAAGCTGAAGGCGTTGGTCGAAGGGCGCGATTGACGAAAGTGCGTGCGCGGCCTTGACGGTTTTTGTCCACGCTGCTGCTTGCGCATGACCCTCACGCGTAAAAAAACCGGCGCCCTTAACGAAAGAGCACCGGTTTCTTTGAACGCTTCCTGGCGCCTGATATCAAGCGCCAGAAGTGCGGCTACGGTTCAGCGCAGCGCTTTCACCGCATCCGCCGTCACATCTGCAGGCTGGCCGCCCCACCTCGCGCGCAAATAATTGGCGAGCTGCGCGAGTTCCGCGTCGTTGAGTTGCGTGGCGAAGCCCGGCATATCCTGCATCCGTTCGAGGCCCGGAAAATCCTGCGCGCCGATGCCGTCGAGCATCGCCACGATCAGATTGTGGGCATCGCTTTGACGCAGCGTCGAGTTGCCGTGCATCGGCACGGCGACATGCGGCTTGCCTTCGCCGTTCAGACCATGACAGCCCGCACACACGGCGAGATACACGTTGCGCCCTGCTTCGAGCTGAGCGGCATCCGCGGAAACCGACTGCAGCGGTTGCGGCGCGGGCGCCTGGTCGCCGAGCAGATAGGTCGACATGGCGCGCAAGTCGTCGTGCGTCAGGTACTGGCTGCTCAGATGCACCACCGGATACATCTCGCCGAATGCCGAGCCCTGCGGCGCGATGCCGGTGGCGAAGAACGTCTGCAGGTCGGCCGCACTCCAGCCGCGCGCCGCGAGACCGTGCGGCGTGATATCCGGCGCCGCGATCCGGCCGAGTGCCGCGCCGGTCAGCGGCTTCGCGCCGTCGAGCTGGCCGAACGTGCCGCGCGGCGTGTGACACTCGGCGCAATGGCCGAGCGCGCTCGCCAGATAGCGGCCGCGATTCCACTCCGCCGTGCGTCCAGTCGATGCATCCGGCAACGCGTCCTTCAGGAACACCCAGTTCCAGAAACGCACGCCGAATCGCATGTTGAACGGGAACGACAGCTCGGGCTCGTGATTCGCCACCGCGGCCGGCTTCTGCGCCATCAGGTACGCGTAGATCGCATCGCTGTCCGCGCGCGACAACTGACGGTACGACGTGTACGGCATCGCCGGATAAAGCTGCTTGTCCGGCGTGACGCCGTCATGCAACGCCTTGTACAGATCGTCCGCGCTCCAGTTGCCGATGCCGTGGTCCTTATCCGGCGTGATGTTGGTGCCATAGAAGGTGCCGAACGGCGAAGCCAGCTTCACGCCGCCGGCGAACGGCGCGCCGTCTGCCGTGGTGTGGCAGGCAGCGCAATCGGCGGCCTTGACGAGGTAGCGGCCGCGCGCGAGCGGATCGGCGGCGGTGGATTGCGGTCCCAATGCGGCGGCCGCGGCCAGCGCGCCGGAGTCGTCGTGCTTGCCGCAAGCGCTCAGCGCGAGCGTCGTACCGAGCAGCAGCAGCGCGCGGCGCAAGGTGATCGGTCGGCTCATCATGCGGCGTCCTTTACGAGACCAGGCGTCGTCAGCACGACTTCCTTCACGGCTTCGTAATAGCGCACGTAGCCCGTACAGCGGCAGATGTGATCGTTCAGCGCTTCCGTAATCGTGGCCTCGACCTTGTCTTTGGCAACCGGCTCACGCTTCAGGCGTTCGATCAACACGGTCGCCGCATTGACGAAGCCCGGCGTGCAGTAGCCACACTGAAAACTGAAGTGCTCGAGAAACTTCTGCTGGATCGGCGACAGTTCGACGACCTCGCCCGCTTCGTTGCGCTTCGCGTGGCCTTCGATCGTGCGAATGGATTTGCCGTGGAAAAAATTCGCGCCGGTGATGCAGGTGCGCACTTCTTCGCTCGTGCCGTCCGGTTTGTCGACGATCACCACGCACGCGTGGCAGATGCCCTGGCCGCAGCCGAGGCGCGAGCCCGTCAGGTGCAGGTACTCGTGCAGGTAGTCGATCATCATCAGCCCGGCGGGCACATCGGTCGGACCGACGATCTCGCCGTTGACCTTGATCGACAGCGGCATCGAACGGAAGTGCGTCAGCGGACGCTCGACCACGGCGGGAGCAGGCGCGCTCGCGGCGTCGGCGGCCGAAGCCACGGAAGCGCCACTCGCGGGAGCCGCGCCGAATGCAGCGGAAGCGCCACTTGCAGCGGCAGTACTCACCGCGCCGCTAGCGACAGCTGCGTTGGTTTGATTGGGGGCCGTCATGCGAGCACCTCCTGAATACGTTGCGGGGTGACCGGCAGGTCGGTAAAACGATGTCCGATCGCATGCGCGATGCCGTTCACGATGGCGCCGACCACCGGAATCATCACCACTTCGGCGATGCCCTTCGGTGGATCGGTCTCGGTCAGCGGCGGCAGCACTTCGTCGGTCTGGGTCCAGACGGCAACGTCCGTCGCGCGCGGCAAGTGGTAACGATTGAAGTTCCACGTGCCGTTGCCGGGACCGTCTTCGTAGAGCGGCAGATATTCGTGCAGCGCGTGGCCGATGCCCATCGCCAGACCGCCCTGCAACTGGCCGGACACGAGTTGCGGCGAGATCTGATTGCCGCACTCCATGATCGAGTGATGCGCGAGCAGATCGACCTTGCCGCTCGCTTCATGCACCGACAGTTCGACCAGCGTGCCGACCGCGCTGTAGTACGTGACGGCCGCGTTGTTGCGCTGGACCGGCGGAATGAACACACGCTGGCGGTCCAGCACGCGGTAGCGATTCGCCGTGGTCTGCATCTTCTGCTTGTCGGCCGACGCGTTGTCGCCATAGCGCACAGCGAGCCCGTCGAGCGGCCAACGCTCGACGCTGCCGTCGATCTCGAAGTCCGCTTCGGTCCACTGCCAGCGGTTGAACACGTGCACGGTCGCGCCGGTCACGAGGCCGAGTTCGTGCGCCTTCTTCGCGAGCTGTTCGAACGACAACGCTTCGAGGCCGGCCGCGGAGAGCTTGCCGTCGACCCAGCGGGCGTCTTCGATACGCACCACCAGCGGCGCGGCCTGACCGCCGCCGCTGCCCTGGCTCCAGATCGACATCGCCGCGGGCCACAGGCCATGCGCGAACACCACGCGCGCCGCTTCACGCGTGCTGTGCGTGAAGTAGTAAGCGGAATTCGTCGCGCTCGACGGCGATGCGTAGCCCGGCGACCAGCGCGGATTGGCCGCGAGCTTGTCCTGATCGGCTTGCGACATCATGTACGGATCGCCGCTCGTGACGACCGGCAGATCGGGCCAGTCGGTGATGGCGACATGCACGTCGGTGGCCGGCTTGCCGAGCCACTTCGCCACCGCGACGGCCTGCGAGGTCGACATGCCGGTGCCGATTTCGGCCGCCGTGTGTTGCAGGCTGATCTTGCCATCGGCGCTGAACTCGACCTTCGCGAACGAAGTCTCCGCGCCGGTGCCGAAGTCCTTCTGCACACAGGCGAAACCGACGCCGTAGCGCTTGCCCGGATGCGCCGCTTCGAACTCGGCCTTGCGCTTCGCGCGGTTCAGCCACAGCGGATGCACCTTCGCTTTGTTCAACACATCGTCGACGCGAATCGCGCCGGCCGGCACCGCGCCTTGTGTGTTCTTCATGCCGGAACGCAATGCGTTCTTCAGGCGGAACTCGATCGGATCGAGTTCGAGCCGCGCGGCGATTTCATCGACCATCATCTCGGTCGCGGCCATGCTCTGCAGCGTGCCGTAGCCACGTGCTGAACCGGCGTCGATCGCGCGCGTTGCGAGCGCCACCGCCGACAGATCGTTCTTCGGGAAGTAGTAGATCGACTGCGCGGCGGTCGCGCCCACCATCGCCACCGACGGCGAGAAGTTGCAGCGTCCGCCGCCGTTCGCTTCCATCTCCGCCTTGAACGATTGCAGCAAACCGGACTTCCTGTCGACGGCGATGCGGTAGTTCATCTTGAACGCATGGCGCTTCAACGAGGTCTGGAACTGCTCGTAGCGATCGTTGGCGAGGCGCACGGGACGGCCATCGGCATACATCGCGCAGACGAGGCCGTAGAACGGCACGTTGAAGTGATCCTTGGAACCGTAGCCCACCGTGTAGCACGGGTAAGTGAACAGGTGCTTCACCGGGAACGCGCACTTCGCGACCATGCCGGCCGCGCTGTCGGCGACCTCGGACGGCGCCTGGGTCGGCACGACCATGTGAAGCGATTGCGTCGCCGCGTCGTACCAGCAGTTCGCGTTGTCGGGCTCGAGCGCGGCCGTGTCGATGGACTGCGTGTTGTACTCGCGCTCCATCACCAGCCAGTCCGCCGACGGCTGATCCAATTCCTGCTGGATCCGCGCGGCGTGGAACATGCCCTGCTCGTCGAGCTTGCCGTGCTCGCCGCCGTCCGGCCACACCGCCTGGTGCTTGCGCATCATGCTCGGAAACACCGGCGCGTCTTTCAGACTGGAGAAGGTGTCGTCGTCGTACGGGGTCTTGCCGCCGACGCGCACGAAGCGGAACGTGCCCCACGGATCACGTTCGAGCGCGCCGGTTTGCGCGCCGTAACGGATGATCTGATCCTGGAACTTCAGCTTATCTTTCGCGAAGCGGAAGCGCGCGAAGTCGTGATAGATCAGGATCGCCACCGCCTGGCCGAGATACGCGGGCGTCTTGCCCGGCGGCAGCAGCATGTCGTCGCCATAGAAGGCCGGGAAGATCAGGCCGTCGCGCGCCAGATCGGCGGCGGTGATCACCCGGTCGGGCTTCAGGTCGTCGGCGAGCAGCGTGAGGTCGAAGCCTTCGTAGCTGCGGTCGGCTTGCGTCGTGCGCAGAATGAAAGCGTGCGACTGCTGCTGCGGCCAGTGCGGCATGTCGGCGGCGCGGATGTCGCGGGCGAACACTTTCGAGCCGGTTACCTTGGCAATGCCGTCGATGCGGAACTTTGCCTGACCGTTGGCCGCATCCCACTGCACCGGCGTCAGGATTTTTTCTTCGAACAACGCAGCGAATGCGCGGCTGCCCATCGGCGCGATATACACCGACACACCCGCCAACACGCTGGCCTTCAGAAAACTACGACGCGAAAGGTCGAGTTTCCCCATGGACTTCTCCTTTAGTGAATACGGCGGCAATACGGGCCATCAAGGCCTTTCCTTCCCGGCGTCAGGAAGACACGTGCCGTCACGCGCGCGCGGCCGCGTGCGTGCTGGCACGCGACGAACCTGCGCAGGACGGCTATCACCACGAGGGAGGTGTTCGAACCGCGGACGCTATTTAACGCCCGGGCGTACCGGCGACCTGCGACGACCGTCACTTCGGTCGTGCCGCAGTCGATCTGATTGACCTTGAACTACCGTGAGTTGCCTTGTCCTCGCCCCACAGAGGGCAAGGGGCGGGATTATCGCGCTGATTTGCCGCGGGGCGTCAAATTTTGCGCCCTATCTCGCAAATAACGGATCTCGTATGGTCCGCTATATTCGCGGGTTTACAGCGGTTTCTGGCGGTTTTTCTACTTTTTAATCAGCATGCCCAACTATGCCCGCACGATTGTGATACCCAACGCCTCGAACGGCGCGGTCAACGCCTCGTCCGTATTCCGTTCGACGACGATCGTGCTCGCCGCCGTCACATCAGCGATCTTGTACGGCGAGGCCGCATTGAGTTTTTCCGCCGACGCCAGCACCACCGTCTCCGCCGCGTGTTCCGCGAACGCGCGTTTCACGTAGGCCTCTTCCCTATCGCCGGTACTCAGGCCTGCTTGCGGATGCACGCCGGTCACGCCCATGAAATACAGATCCGCGCGAATGTGGCTGAGCGCTTCGATTGCCGCGGCGCCGACGTTGACCATCGAATGCCGAAACAGGCGGCCGCCGATCATCACGACTTCCAACTCGGCATGCTCCGCGAGTTCGACGGCGATGCTCGGGCTATGGGTGACGATCGTCGCCCGCAAGTCACGCGGCAGATGACGCGCGAGTTGCACCGCGGTCGTGCCGCCGTCGACGAACGCAATCTGGCCACGCACGATCATGCCCGCGGCCGCCCGGCCGATCGCCGCCTTCGACGCCGACTCGATACGCTCGCGCCCGGCAAAGTCCGCCGCCGCCGGCGACGCCGGCAGTGCGCCGCCATGCACGCGCTGTAGCTGGCCCTCGGCTGCGAGCTCACGCAGATCGCGGCGAATCGTGTCCTCGGAGACGTCGAATTCGGCGCTCAAGGTTTTGGCGACCACTTGCCCGTTACGCTTGAGCGCATCGAGTATCAGTTGCTTTCTTTGCGATGTGAGCACGGCGGCGGTCCTTAGCAAGTCTTATCGACTTGCACGAAATTACTTGTTTTTGCACGATATCGCACGATACCATGATTCGCATGCGGAGCGAACCGCGTTTCCCTACAGGACAGGATGCGAGCCATGAACGAAATCGCCGAACGGGTCAGGATTGTCGACGTCGAGGTGCTGTCGGACGACTGGTACGTGCTGAAAAAAACCACCTTCGACTTCCAGCGCGCCGACGGCAGTTGGCAACGCCAGAGCCGCGAAACTTACGACCGCGGCAACGGCGCGACGCTGCTGCTCTACGAACCGCACCGGCGCACGGTCGTGCTAACGCGGCAATTCCGCTTGCCGGCGTTCGTCAACGGTCATCACGGCATGCTGATCGAGACGCCGGCCGGGCTGCTGGAGACCGCGTCGCCGGAGGAACGGATTCGCGCGGAAGTCGAGGAAGAAACCGGCTACCGGGTGCGCGACGTCCGCAAGGTATTCGAGGCCTTCATGAGCCCGGGTTCGGTCACGGAGAAACTGCACTTTTTCGTTGCTGAATACGATGCGGTGGCGAAAGTCGGCGCGGGCGGCGGCCTCCCCGACGAAGGTGAAGATATCGAGGTGCTGGAGTTCCCGGTGGACGAAGCGCTGGCGATGATCGAGCGCGGAGAAATCGTCGACGGAAAGACCATCATGCTGTTGCAGTACGCCCAACTGAATCTGTTCGGCACGTAGTTCGAACGTGGCGAGTTTCCGCGCTTTTCGGAATCATCCTACCCGGCATTAGGAAAAGGACGATAGGTTGAACACGGCAGTAAAAATATTCTTACGCATCCGTGTGAGATTGACCGGCGCCGCAGTCAAGGCGACGCCGGTTTATCGAATGGAAAACCCTTTCCGTCAGAATATTTTTAATTCGCCGCCTTTATCAAGGCTGCGGGTAAAGCCGAGGTTCAAATGGATTCTCTCAGTTCCGCAAACCGATTCATGAACGGTTTTTTCTTCGGCACCCTGATTGCCGCCGTCATCATGGTGCTCCTGTGCAATGCAGGCGAATTTTCGCCGTTTATGGCCAAACTGCATGCACTCGAACAGGTTACGATGACCGCGCTGATTTCCATCGTGATCGTCGACGCGAAACCATTGGCCTATAAAACCGTCTGGCGCGAGCGCCGCTGCAGCTTCGTCCTCGACGAGGACATCAACGCCACCCTTCGCGGCCGGACGTTCGGTATTCCGTTTGGCGTTATCGTCGGCATTCTGTTTCAGAATTACGTGATGAATTGAGCGCTAATCCGTTTTAATACGCCGCTCGATATTCATAGTCTGAAATTCGCGCGCCTTGTGATAATCCCTTATCCAAGGCGCGCGATTCGTTTACGTCTTTCCTTTTCCCAATAGCCGATCAGCCGATCAATGCCCGCTGCGTTCGCTGTCGAGATGCGCCATCTGCACCTCGTTGTAGCGCGAACCCGCCACGGCTTCAGGCGGAATCGCAGCTTCGATGCGCGCCAACTCGTCGGCGCTCAGGCGCAACTCGGTCGCCGCGAGCGCGTCCGTCAACTGGCTGCGGCGCCGCGCGCCGACCAGCGGCACGATGTCGTCGCCGCGTGACAAGGCCCATGCGATCGCCAGTTGCGCCGGATTCGTGCCGCGCGCGTCGGCGATAGCGCGCAGAGTTTCGACCAGCGCCAGATTGCGCTCGAGGTTCTCGCCCTGAAAGCGCGGGCTCACGCTGCGGAAATCCTTCTGCGCGCCACGCTCCTTCGACCACGTGCCGCTCAGCAAACCCCGCGACAACACGCCATACGCGGTGATGCCGATGCCGAGTTCACGGCACACCGGCAAAATCTCGGCCTCGATTCCACGCGACATCAGCGAGTATTCGATTTGCAGATCGGCAATCGGCGCGACGGCCCGCGCCCGGCGCAGCGTGTGCGCGCCGACTTCCGACAAGCCGATCTGGCGCACGTAGCCTTCCTTGACCAGATCGGCAATGGCGCCGACGGTCTCTTCGACCGGCACCGCCGGGTCGAGTCGCGCGGGGCGGTAAACGTCGATATAGTCGGTGCCGAGCCGCCGCAGCGTATACGCGAGGAAATTGCGCACCGCCGCCGGCCGCGCGTCGAAGCCGATCCAGCCGCCGGCCGGATCACGCATCCCGCCGAATTTCACGCTGACCACCACGTTCTCGCGCTGGCGCCCTTGCAGCGCGTCGCGGATCAGCATTTCGTTGTGACCCATGCGGTAGAAGTCGCCGGTGTCGAGCAGCGTGATGCCGGCGTCGAGCGCCGCGTGAATCGTGGCGATGCCTTCCTCGCGGTCGGCCGGGCCATACAGATCGGACATGCCCATGCAGCCGAGGCCGATGGCGGAAACTCGCGGGCCTTGCTGGCCCAGTTGACGTGTATTCATTGCGTGCATTCCCGAAGTCGTTTGATCACGTTTAGGATGACGGCGAACCGGCCTGCGTGAAGCCGCGTTTGAAGCCGGATCCGCCACGCCTGAGCGGCATTCTGCGCCCGAGCCGACAAGCGATAAAGGCGCGGCGTTCGATCAGATTGGTCGAAAACGGTTAACAATCAGGGTGATGGAAAGCCACCCGAACCCGGTCCGGCTGGGTCTCAGACGGAGAGCGTCGTCGATGGATCACTTGCAAGCCATGAGAGTCTTCGCGCGCGTCGCGCAACTCGGCAGTTTCACCAAAGCCGCCGAGCAGATGCAACTGCCGCGCCCCACCGTCAGTAACGCGATCCAGTACCTGGAAAGCCATCTGCGCGTGCGGCTGCTTCAGCGCACCACGCGGCGCGTCGCGCTCACGCCCGAAGGCGCCGCCTATCACGAACGCTGCGTCCAGGTGCTGGCCGAGATCGACGACGCCGAGGCGCTGTTCGCCGACGTCGCCAGCGGCCCGCGCGGCGTCATCCGCGTCGACCTGCCGGAGCGCTTGGCGCTGCACGTTGTGATCCCCGCGCTGCCGGAATTCTTCGCGCGTTATCCGGACATTCGCGTCGTGCTGAGCGCGACCGATCGCATGATCGATCTGATCGAGGACGGCGTGGATTGCGCGGTGCGGGTCGGCAGCATGGGCGACACGACGCTGGTCGCGCGGCGCATCGGCGTGTTCGAGCAGGTCAATTGCGCGTCGCGCGGGTACATCGAGAAATACGGCCTGCCGCGCACGCCCGCCGATCTGGACGACCATGTCGCGGTCGGCTTTTTCTCCAGCCGCAGCGGGCGCGATCTCGACTGGGAGTATCAGGAGCAAGGCGAACTGAAGACGGTCGCGATGCGCAGCGCCGTCTCGGTCAACAGCGCGCATGCCTATATAGGTTGTTGTCTCGCCGGGCTCGGCATGATTCAGGGGCCGGTCGGCAGCGTGGACGCGCCGCTGTTCGCAAGCGGCGAACTCGTCGAAGTGCTGAAGGACTGGAAGGCGCCGCCGCTGCCGGTGTCGGTGGTGTTTCCGCACGGCCGGCATCTGGCGCCGCGGGTGCGGATTTTTGTCGACTGGGTAGCGGAGTTGATCGGCACAAAGACGCCCGCTGTGGCGGCGCCTAAACACAAACGGCCGCGCGGCGCGGCCAGGTAAAGTTAGGCGAGTGGGTTAGCCCAGGTGAATTCAGAACTTGTGCCGGATCGCTGCGCGCACCACGACCTGCCTCGAGGTCGATGAAGGAGACTGCGTGCCGACGTTGAACGCGTCGTCCAGAATCGAATAGGTCGCGTCGCCCGTCACCTGCTGATACTCGCCCTGGATGTAGACGTCGGTGCGTTTGGACAGGTTGTAATCCGCCATCAGGCCGAACGAGTGAATCTTCGGCTTCACGCCGCCGGTCGAGGCGTCGTAGGTTTCCATCGTGTACACGTACTGTGCACCGACGAACAGCATCGGCGAAATCTGATACTTGCCGTTCACCTCGAAGTTCTGATACTTCAGCGAGTTCAGCAATACGCCCGGCGGCACGAGCGGCGTCACGCCGAGATAGCCGTTGCCGGTCGGGTCCAGATAGTTCGAGTTGGTATAGACGAAGCCGGCAGTCGCAGGACCGAACGTATAGGTGATGCCACCGCCGAACACACGCATACGGGCGGCGATGAAGCTGGCGTCGTTCGCCGTGATCGCCCCGTTCGCTCCATTGCCGGGATTGTCGGCTTGCAGATAGGCCGCGGCCACCAGCAGGCCGCCATAAGAATACTGGCCGCCGAAACTGTACGCGCGATTGTTGGCGAAGTTGGTGTCGTTGCTGAAGCTATAGACGCCGCCGAACTGGAAGCCGGACAGCGACGGACTCGTGTACTTGATCGAGTTGTCGAGCCGGAACGAGTTGTCCGTGTTGTCGTTATCGTACGGGTGGGAGAAGAGCAAGCCGGCCCAGTTGCCGTTGGCCGTGGTCTGGGCCAGATAATCGACCACCGAATCGTACTGGCGGCCGAACGTCAACGTGCCGTAGCGCTCCGCGCTCAAGCCGACGAAGGCCTGGCGGCCGAACATCCGGCCGCCCTGGTTGAGCCGCCCGGAACTCACGTCGAAACCGTTTTCCAGCTGGAAGATCGCTTTCAGGCCGCCGCCCAGTTCCTCGGCGCCCTTCAGCCCCCAGCGGCTGCCTTGCGCATAGCCGCTCGCCAGCTCATAAACGTGGCCGCGGCCGACATTGTTCGTGTAGTTGATGCCTTCGTCGAGCACGCCATACAGCGTGACACTCGTCTGCGCCAGGGCGGGCGCGGCAAAAGCGGCGGACATAGCGGTGGAGACAGCTAGCGCGAACACTTGCTTGTTCATGACGATCTCCCTGCACTCGAGCAATGGGACAACTCGATCCGGCCGCTTTGTTCTTTGCGCCTTACAAGGTGCTGCATCGACCTTGACGCACTTTCAGAAATCCTCACACGCCGTTAGGTCGCCGTCCATTGGGTGTCGTATCGATATCTCGAAACGTTGCGAAATCTCCACTTGGTGCGTTGGGCCCTTTTGTCGCGGCGCTCATTCAGGTAAACGGCGCAACGCCGCGCGGACTTGATACCGGCTGCGGCCCACGCGCGCTGACTTGCCCTGCCGCAGGCAGATTTGTCACGAAAAGAAATATAATCGCAACCTTCTTGCGGCGGCGCAGCGGAACTCCGCGCCGCCACGTGGGTCATTTTTACTGCCCCCTGCAACCGCGCCACGTCCGGCCGGTTGAAAGCGGCGACGCGGGTCGCGTATCCGCCGCAGCATCCAATCCAATTTCTAAAAGCCTTGTGAGACGCCTGCCGCGCTGAATCAGCGCGCCGTCGCACGGGGTTTGCTTTTGGCGCCACACAATGCAAAAGTCGCAATCCCGCCTGATCGAACTCGATTTTTTTCGAGGGCTGGTCCTTCTGATCATCGTCGTCGATCACATCGGCGGCAGCATTCTGTCGCGCGTCACCCTACACGCCTACGCGCTGTGCGATGCCGCCGAGGTCTTCGTGTTCCTCGGCGGCTTCGCGACCGCCACGGCCTACGCCGCACTGGCCGAACGGCGCAACGAAACGATCGCGCGCAGCCGCTTCCTGCGACGCTCGCTGGAGATCTATCGCGCGTTCCTCGTCACCGCCGCGCTGATGCTGCTGGTCAGCGCCGTGCTGACTGCGTTCAGCATCGACGGGCCGAATCTCGCCACCACCGATCTCGACGATCTGATGGACACCCCGCTCGCGGCTCTCGGCGACATCCTGCTGTTCCGCCGCCAACCGTATCTGGCCTCGGTGCTGCCCATGTACGCGTTCTTCGCCCTGCTGGTGCCGATGATCCTGCCGCTCGCGCGCAGCAAGCCGTGGCTGCTGCTGGCCGGCAGCGTCGCGCTGTGGGCCGGCGCGCCGGCCATCGACGCCTACCTGCCCGCCGCGCCGGACATGCATTGGGATTTCAATCCGTTCGCCTGGCAATTGCTGTTCGTGCTCGGCGTGCTGGCCCGTTGCCAGCCGGTTTATCAGCGCATCAGCGCGCACCGCCTTAGCTGGGTCGTCAGCCTGCTGGCGTTTGCGGTGGTCGCGGCCGCCGCTTACTACAAGCTCTTTATCGAGCACGAGCCGCTCGATGGCAGTCTCAAACAAAACCTCTCGTACCTGCGCGCGGTCAATTTCCTCGCCATCGCGTGGCTCGTCGCGAATCTGATTCAGCTCGGCTGGGCGAAGAAGCTCGCGCAATGGGTGCCGTGGGTCGGCGTGATCGGCCGCAAGGGGTTGCTGTGCTTTATCGCCGGCGCGGTGATCTCGCTCGTGGTCGATTCCGTGCTGTACGCGGCGACGGACGGCTATCTGAACTATCCGCTCGGACTGCTTGCGGATGCGATTGCGATCGGTGCGCTGTTCGCGGTGGCGCTGGGCGCGGAGCCGCTCAAGCGTCTGGCCGGCCGGCTGTATGCCGGGCGGCTGCGGACGTCGCCCTGAGCGGCGTACGCCGGCCGGCGACCGTTGCTCAAAAATTCACCGCCGATCCTGATAGCATGACGGCCGCGCGCGACCCACGCCGCGGCCTCCTACTCTGACATGCGTCTATTCCTACGTTCCGCCCTCGTTGCGCTCTGCGCGGCCTCGAGCAGCGCGCCAGTGCTCGCCAGCACCGTGATCAGCCGCACCTTCCATTCCGACGCCCTCGGCCGCGACTGGGCTTACACGATCTATCTGCCGACCGGCTATCGCCATGACGCCGGCCGCCTGCCCGTGCTGTATCTCCTGCACGGCAACAACGGCGACGCCAACGACTGGATCGCGCAAGGCCACCTGCAGAGCGCCGCCGACGCGCTGATCGAGCACAAGGACATGCCGCCCGTCGTGATCGTGATGCCGCAAGGCGGCACGGACTGGTACGTCGATCGCAAGGAGAAGATGGAGACCGCGTTCTTCGACGATCTGCTGCCCGAGATCGAAGCGCGCTACGCGGTCTCGACGCAACGCGGCGGACGGATGATCGGCGGCGTCTCGATGGGCGGCTTCGGCGCGCTACGCTATGCGATGACGCAACCGGAGCGCTTTTGCGGCGCGCTGCTGCTGAGCCCCGCGATCTATCCGAACGAGCCGCCGCGCGCGTCGGCTGCGCGCCGCGTCGGTGTGTTCGGCGAGCGCGAGTTCGACGCGCGGGTCTGGCACGAGCTCAACTATCCGGCGCAGTGGGACCGCTATATGAGCCGGCCGTACCGTCTGCCGATGTTCATCGCCGCCGGCGATGACGACCTCGCGATCCAGGCCGATGCGTCTTCGCTCTATACGCACTTGCGGCTGGCGGGCAATCCGGCGGCGCTGCGCATTATCGACGGCGGCCACACGTGGGACGTCTGGAGCACGCTGCTGCCCGCGGCGCTCAAATACACGCTTGGTTGCGTGAAGCCGCAACCGCAGTCGCGACCGCAGCAACCGCAGCAGCCGCCGCTGGAACATCCTTCGTATCAGCGGCCCTGAACGGTTCAGCAGTACTGGCTGAAATGGGATGGGCCTGAAAAAACCGTGCAACTATTGCACGAGGTCGGTCCACAACACCATCAGCACGGTCATCAGCGCGGGGCCGATGAAGATGCCGAGCAGCCCGAACGTTTCCGCGCCGCCGAGAATACCGAACAGCACGAGCAGGAACGGCAAACGCGTCGAGTTGCCGATCAGCACCGGCCGCACGAAGTGCTCGGCGATGAACACCACGACCGAGCCGAACACGGCGAGGCCGACGCCCGCCGCCACCGAGCCTTGCGCGACCAGCCACAAGGCCGCGAGACCAAAGGTGATCGGCGCGCAGAACGGCAGCATCGCGGCGATCGCGGTGACGAGCGCGAGCAGCGCGACATGCGGCAAGCCCGTCACGAAATAGGCGACGCCCATCAACGCGCCCTCGCCGAGTCCGACCACGACCAGTCCCGACACCGTGCCGCGCACCGCCGTGGCCATCCGCAGCAGAAGTTGCGCGCCGTCGTCGCCGAAGCCGCGCCGCACGCCCTTCAGCAGCGAGCCCGACAAGCGCGGCCCCGCCTGAAAGATCACGAACAGCGTGATCAGCATGAAGCCGAACACCGCCACGGCATGCACCGCGCGCGCACCGAAATGGCGGCCGAGCGTCATCACCGTGGTGCTGTGCAGTCCTTTCATGGCGGCCGATTCGCGCAACGGCTGAGCGAGGTTGGCCTGCCACCACGTGGAAGCCTGCTGCACGCCGAACGGCAGATGCTGGATGAAATCCGGCAACGGAATGCCGTTTTCCTGTGCATCTTTGAACCACTCGTTCATGTCATGCGCTTCGCGTAGCGCCTGGGCAATGCCGATGCCCACCGGCAGCACGACCAGCAACGCGATCGCCAGCGTCAAGACAGCCGCGATCAGCGTCGTGCGTCCGGTGAACCAGCGGTTGCCCTCGACCCTGCGCAACAGCGGCCAGAGTGCGATCGCAATCACGGCGGCCCATGCCACGACCGCGATGAAATCGCGCGCGACCCACAACGCCAGCAGCACCAGTCCGATGTACAACACGAGGGAAGCCGCTTTCTGCTTCTTCAGGCAGTCCGACGCGTCAGGTGGTTCAGGAGGTGCGACAGGCGGGCGTGAATTCATGTGAGCTCTTATGGTTTTGTGAAGGTGCCCCCAAGGGACTTCCTTCGGTGTGTGTGCGCGAGCCGACCGGAAAAATGCAAAACCGCTACACTGCCGTTGCACGGTCGCTCATCAATAACCACATCTTAAAGGAAGCACCGGCGCCCTTTGCGGGTCGAACGCTTGTCTCACTGCGTACAACACTGCGTTGCAAAAATCCGCCCTATCGTAAATTCAACTTAACAATGGCCCGCGAAGGCCCGTCTTTTCGGGATAGCGCGAATGTCAAGTTTCATTGTTGCTATTTGAAGAACAGTGTTTCAACCGCGACACAATGGCTATCCGACGCGCGCGGGACTACATTCGGCACACCACACAATACGGAGCCGACGACGATGACCTTAGAGTCCATCCCCCTTGACGGTACCAATGGCGTCCGCATCGAGATTCTCGAGCGTTCGGACACGACGCTGGTAATTCGCTGGGTCGAGCCGGGTAAATGTCATTACGGCGAGCAGCGGTGGCGCCGCAGGTCGGCACATACCTCGGGAACCTGCGCGGTCTCGCGGCGCAAGATTCGCCGCGGCGACGCGGTATTCAAACCGGCCGAGCGGCCGGCGCCTTTGAACGCTTCCGCAATGATTTGCGCTGAACTGCTGGAGTGCGTCGAAGCCTGAGCCTCATCTGCCTGCCGGCGTCGCGCGTGCGTTCCGCCACGTGCCTGACGCGCCCGATTTGCCCGGCGGACCAACCCACATAGCGGCACGCGCCTCGCGCGACCCGCTCCGCGCCGTGGGTAAAACACCCTCTGATTGCGGCCCTTCGCCACGTGCGTTAAGGTGGACGTCGTTGCGTCAAGTCACCTGCCGGCTCCACGCGCGGCGCTATCTTGACCCGCACGTCCACCCACCGCGCCGTGCCCCGTGCGGCGCCGATTGAGGGCATACCATGGCCGAAGACACGCCGGAAACCCGCGCGCAAATAGCGCCCCCCGCGCCGCCCGCTCCACTCGTCGCGCCGCAACAATTCTCCCTCGACGTCCTGCTAGAGAAGTACGCGAAAGGCGACGAACAATCGGCCGACGATGTGTTCAAGCGCGTCGCGCGCGGCGTCGCCGAGGCGGAGCCGCAAGCGTTGCGCGAGTCGGTTGAAGCGCTCTTCGTCGACAACCTGCGGCACGGCGCGCTCGGCGCCGGCCGCATCATGAGCGCGGCGGGCACCGGCATTGCGGCCACACTGATCAATTGCTTCGTGCAACCGGTGGGCGACGCGATTCAGGGCGTCGACGAACAAGGCCTGCCCGGCATTTACGTCGCCTTGCTGCAGGCGGCCGAAACCATGCGCCGCGGCGGCGGCGTCGGCTACAACTTCTCCGCGATCCGTCCGAAGGGCGCGCGCGTTCACACCACCAGTTCGTCGGCGTCCGGGCCGTGCAGTTATATGGACGTGTTCGACGCGTCGTGCCGCACCGTCGAGAGCGCCGGTTCGCGGCGCGGTGCGCAGATGGCCGTGCTCGACTGCAATCACCCCGACCTGCTGGAGTTCATCGAGGCCAAGCATTCGAAGGGCCGCTGGAATAACTTCAACGTCTCGGTCGGCGTGACCGATGAATTCATGCGCGCGGTCGAGGAAGATCAGCCCTGGCAACTCGTGCATCGCGCCGAGCCTTCGCCCGCCCAACGCGCGGCCGACGACGTGCGGCAACGCGAAGACGGCCTGTGGGTCTACAGCGAACGCCCCGCGCGCGCGATCTGGGATCGCATCATGCGCTCCACGTACGACGTCGCGGAACCCGGCATCGTGTTCATCTCGCGCATGAACGAGGACAACAATCTGCGCGCGGTCGAAACCATCCGCGCCACCAATCCGTGTGGCGAACAACCGCTGCCGGCGTACGGCTGCTGCAATCTCGGGCCGCTGAACCTCACGCGTTTCGTGATCGATCCGTTCGCGCAGATGAAAGGCCGCAAGCCTTCGTTCGACTGGGACGGCCTCGCCAAACGCACGCGCACACAAGTGCGCTTTCTCGACAACGTGCTCGACGTCACGCTGTGGCCGCTGCAGCAGCAATACGACGAGTCGCGCGCCAAGCGGCGCATCGGCGTGGGCTTCACTGGCCTCGGCGATACGCTCGTCATGCTCGGCTTGCGCTACAACTCGCAGGAAGGGCGCGACTTCGCCGTGCGCATCGCGCAACTGATGCGCGACGAGGCGTATCGCGCATCCGTGGAACTGGCGCGCGAGCGTGGCGCATTTCCGCTCTTCGATGCCGCGCGTTATCTGGAAGCCGGCACGTTCGCCTCGCGTCTGCCCGAGGACATCAAGCAGGCGATTCGCAGCGATGGCATTCGCAACAGCCATCTACTGTCCATCGCGCCGACCGGCACGGTGAGCCTCGCTTTCGCGGACAACGCGTCGAACGGCATCGAGCCGGCCTTCTCGTGGACCTACACGCGTATGAAGGTGATGGCCGACGGCGGCCGCGAATCCTTCGATGTCGAAGACTACGCGTATCGGCTCTATCGCGAACTCGGCGGCGACACGAGCAAGCTGCCGGACTATTTCGTCAGCGCGCTGGAAATGTCGGCGCGCGACCATCTCGACATGATGGCGGCCGTGCAACCGTACGTGGACACGTCGATCTCGAAGACGGTGAACGTGCCCGCCGACTATCCGTTCGAAGCGTTCGAAAGCCTCTACTTCGATGCGTGGAAAAACGGCCTCAAGGGTCTCGCCACCTATCGGCCCAACGAAACGCTCGGCGCGGTGCTCAGCGTGAGCCCGCCGCAAGCCGACGACACGCTGGCCGAGAGCGACCTCGACCCGTTGCGGATCGCGATCGATCATCGGCCCAAAGGCGAGCTGCCCGCGATCATCGAGAAAGTCGAATATCTGACGCAGGCGGGCAAGAAGTCGCTCTATGTGGCGGTATCGTTCATCGAGGTCACGGGACGGCTGGGCGGTGAAGACGTCACCATCGAACGGCCTATCGAGTTCTTTATTCCGACCGGTCAGCGCGACGAATCGCAGCAATGGATCACAGCGACGATGCGTTCGCTGTCGCTGGCGGCACGCGGTGGTTTTGTCGCGCGCAACTTGCAGGACATGCGCAAGGTTTCGTGGGATCGCGGCCAGGTCCGGCTCGGTGAGGTGCAGCGTCTCGATGGGCATCGCACGCCGCGCTGGCACGATTCGGAAGTGGCCGCCCTCGCCTTTGCGATCCAGCAGATTCTGCATCGGCGCGGGTTTCTCGATGCCGAAGGTAACCAGGTGCCTTCGCGCATGCTGGCGCGTTTGCCGCGCGGACAGATGCGGGCCGAGACGGCGTTGCCGGCGGATTTCGGCATCCGGCCGCATCCCGTTGAGACTGACGCCGACGCGCTCGCGTTGACGCAGCCCGGCGGAGCGCAAGGCCTGCATACGATGCTTGGGCGTAAGTGCGGGTCGTGCGGGGCGAATGCGGTGATTCGCAAGGACGGGTGTGACTTTTGCACGGCGTGTGGTGAGGTGGGGGCGTGCGGGTAGATTGGGTGGGTCGTGACGTCGACCCACCTATTCAAGGACGATAAACCCAGATCGCTATAGTTTCCTTTTCTTCAGCGTGTAGGCAAACAACGCGTACTGCGTGTTCGTATCGGGATCGAAGTAGCCGCCTTGAGCAGCCCCGTCATTCAGGTCGCTCCATGACCTTCCGAAATCCTTGCTGACGAAGGTGAGATCCCGTGGTGCGCCATCGCCCGTCGCATCCGTGGCGTAGACCAGCAGCACCCCTTGCTGACCTACGCTGAGACCATCGAGCATCAAACCGTCGTCAAACGTATGCAACTGCTGCGCACTGGCTTTCTGGACGTTTCTCCATACTGAAACAGCGCCTGTGCGATGCCCCTTGTCGCTCGGGTCATCCCAATTGCGCGGCGCCCCCAACCGGGACAGCGCATACAGCGAGTAACCGCCGCTCGTTTGCGGGGATGATTGCAGGTCGACTACCGTCTGGTCCGGCAGCACGACATCCTGCTCGAAGTCCGCCTGGTCCCAGTTCAGCCGGTAGACAAGACTGGATGTTTTTATGTCGCCAGATTGTTCGACATAGTAGGCAACACGCAGCACACCATCGGGGGCCAGGTTCATCCCGTCAAATGTTTTGCGGGGCTTACCAACGTCGGCGAGCGGCGGCACCTTGACCTCGTGCCAGGACTGACCGCCATCCGCCGTGCGCCATATGTGAGGTCCCCATCCAATTGCATAGCCGCGTTGCGGATCGAGAAACAGCAACTGTCCGATGTTGTGATCTGCTTGCCAGTTCAATTGCGTCCAGTTGCGGCCGCCGTCGCTGGAGCGCCAGAGTTTGGTAATTTGCGGTGCCAGGCCGTTCGATAGGCGAGGTGCTTTGTAATCCATCCAACCCGTGCTGATATAGACGGTACCCCAGTCTTTTGAATACCACCATGCGGCATCCTGACCTCGTTGCTGGAACGTGCGCTTTATCCCAGCTTCGATGGTCCCCTGCAAGAAATTTACAGTTGACCGGTTTAGGCGCTCGCCGGAGTCATTCATCCATTCTTCGGTTGGCTCTGCCACCTGCGGATCCTTCAACTGACTCGCTGGCTTGAAAGTGATTTCTGGATCTGCGAGCTTCAGACTGATCACCTGGTTTCCGCGAATACGAAATTCTCCGCCACCATAGGGCTTGTCACCTTTTGAAAAGGCGGTCGCAATCGTTTCCCAACCTGTCGTCATGCTCTGGTATCCATAGGTTACAGCGGCGAGAAGCGCGAGCCCGCCGATCGAAATTTTCCAGCGTTTAGCTTTTTGCATATCACTTCGCCAGCAGTCGGCCGAGAGCCTTGCCGACGGGATCATCCATATCCGAGCGGTTAATCATGTTCGGGAGGACCACTTTGCCACTGTCGACCGCCTGCTCCCACGTTCGTGCGTCACCCCACTCCTGAATGTTTGGTTGCGCCGTAATTTTTGCGAGGTCCGAAACCGGAAGATCTGCGAGACCGCCATCCAGATAGGCCAGAGGGTGTGTCCTGAACGCGAAGGCCTTGAACATATCGTCGTCGAGTTCAAGTTCGTATTGCGGAACCATCATCTTGAAGCTGCCATTCCCAGGCTTCTGGCTGCTCATCCGAATCAAATCTCCCATCATGTTCTTGTTGAGTCCATCTTCCATATTTTTCTGAAGATGCCACCGCGCTTTTTGTAGCCACGCCTGCCCTTCCGGACTCAACTTCGGATAAAGCTTGGCTCCATAAGTAGAGCAATAGTAGTACCCATAGCTCACGTAATACGAGGGCGGTTTATGCTCGCAACCGACATGTCGCATCATGAAATTGCCATGACGAGACCAATCGGAATCGGTGCTCTCAGGCGCTATCAACCGCTCGCGACGATGCAGCAAACGACGCGCGACCTCCTTGTCCTTCCATGGATCCCACGAGGTGGCGAACGCCTTGACCGTTTCCCAGGCACTTGAGACGCTAACCTTTTCTACCGTTTCAAGATACTCACCGTGTTATGGCTGATAGTAGTACGGACATTTCCCGATTATCGAAGCCGCTGCGGGTGGCACGATCCTGTTGCAACTGCTTAGCGCGACTGTCGGGCGAACCTGATAGCCGCTGGGCGTCAGCATTGCCGTGCCCGTTCCAAGGACTGTGCCCTGCTTGTCACCCATCAATGGTTCTCCAGAAATTTAATGACCACGTCTTTGGGCACGTGACTCTGCGTCAGCCCTGTTTCACCGAGATCGTTCGTGACACCCTGCGAAATGAGCGTGCCGTCAGAGAACATCTGGAACCTCGTATTGGCCGCGGGGATATCCGTGCCTGCCCAATGCGCGATAAATGCCTGATCGTAGTTACCTTCCGAACCGGGCATGGTGGGGATGGCAGCGGACATTTGTGTTGGCCCTGCGAACGAATGCTGGCCGCCCTTGACATCGATCTTGCCAGGCGCATGAATCTCGATGTTGCCGTCCCTAACTCGGATATACGCACCGCCCGATGTAAGCAGGATTTCCTGCTTCGCTGCCGCCTCGACCTTTTCCGTTGCCGACAACAGCTTGAACGTCTTTTGTGCGGTCAGCTCGATGTTGTCCGCGTGCGCCTGAACTTCCACCTTGCCTTTGCCCGCAAACAGTTTCATCCCCGCGCTCTGCACGAACAGACTGATTTTCTCTGAGACGCTCGCGATCAGTGATTTACCGGCTGCGATATGCATGTTCTGTCCGCCGACGAGGTTCAGATGCTGGTCAGCGGACAAATGTGCGGACTTCGGCGTGGACATGGCGATGCCCGCCGGGCTGCCAAACAGCATGACCGGCTGCTTGAATGCGTTCGCACTCCCCGTTCCGCCTCCCGCGGTGTTTCCACCTGATGATGAGCCCGACACGCTGTTCTGTGTCGCGTCACTGAATGACTTCAGCGAGTCGTACCCATCCTTGAGGCTTTCCGCCTGATGCGTGGTACTGGAATTCGACATCGCTTCGAGCACGCTTTCCGAATTGACCAGTTGGGCGGACGTTTCCCGCGCGTCCAGCGGTTGGCTGGCCGCCGGATAGGTGGTGACGTACAGACCTTGACCCGCGCGCACTGCACCGTAGGCATCGGACTTCAGATCGAAGCCGCTGCCGAGGTAACGTCCTCTCCTATTACCGGACTGATCGATCAGGTACCCCAAATGCAATTGGGCATTGGAGTTCGTGGAATATAGATGAACGCGATTCTGGCCGGTAGAGTCATCCATTAACATCTGGCTGTAGCCGCTGCCCTGATATTCCCTGGATTGGTAGCCGGACAGCAACCCGTTGGAATGCCAGTGAGGTTGTGTTGCGCCGTTGTAGACGCGGCCCGTGACTAGCGGCCTGTCACAGTCGCCGTCCAACCAACTGATCAGAACCTCTTCGCCGACCCGTGGCACATGTACGCCACCATATCCACCGCCCGTATCGGACATGGCAACGCGCACCCAGCATGACGAGTTTTCATCGCCGTTATTGAGCCGGTCCCAATGGAAGCGCACCTTGATGCGGTTCAGCGAGTCCGTGTAGACCTCTTCATTGGCAGGGCCTGCGACAATCGCTGACTGCAAATGCATGTCAGGTTTGTGATGCTCGAACGGGCTGCGATAGGGAGCGGCCTTGCGTTGTGCCTCAATTTCGACAACGAAGAAGCCTTCACTACCATCAGCGTGCCGAACTTTCAGTCCGTCTTCAGCGGCATAGTTTGTTCTGATGGCCGCGAGGTCGCCCTTCAGGCCATCAGGGAAATCCGCAGCGTGGCCGGGCGCGGGCAGGTTGTTCTCAACGAACCAGGTGGCCTCGATAATTGCGAACCGCCGGTTCTGGGCGCTATCTGCGGCGTGCGCGGGGTGATTGTCGAGTTCGAACCAGCGGCCGGCATCCGCGCCTCGCACACCGCCCGCACCGAAGAACCGCTTGGCTCGTGATTCCCACTCTTCCACGCGAACTTTGGACAGGCTATCGCCCCGGTCCTGTTTGCCGTAGCTATAAGCCCCGGTATATTCATACACTTCCGCTTGCTGGGGCAGGCTTCCTTGAGTAGGAAGCGTCGGGATGTTAGTCCCCTTCGGATTGCCCGGCGAAGCGGGCGCCTTGTAATCGAAGGTGCGAGTCGTGAGCGTCACGCTTTGCAGCATTCGTGTGCCCGACCAGAGAACAAACGCATCGGTCTCGCTGTTCGTGCCGGCGCGATAGAACTGAACCGTCTGCGGTGAAAGTGAGGGGAGCGAGTCCAAGCTGTCCGTGACGATGAACGTATGCGACTTGCCGTCGCCCGCCTGCTCGAAATAGCCGAACAGTCCCTCACTTTCCATGAGCCGGTGAACGAAATTCCAGTCGCTCTCGTATTGCACGCAGAACGAACGCGAGGGCAAGGGCTTGCTTAGGGCGAAACGGAATGCACCTTGGGCCTGCGGGTGCATGTTGAATACATCGGTCAGGATTTCGTCGGCCGGCTTGTCTTGCCAGATACGCGCATCTTTACGGAAGCGCAGAAAGTGCATCCACGATGCAAACGCGATCTGGTAGCTCGTGAGCCCGCTATCCGATCCGAGGCGACATGCGGTATGCACATATCCGTGATGAGGCAGATAGGACTTGTCTGTCTGCTGGATCCACAACGTCGCCGGCTGGGCGATCAGGGTCTTGAGTTCAACCGCGCCCGATGTGGAAACGACATCGGCAGTGAACTCGTAGTCACGACCGATTCGTGAGCGACCGACGACCCGCTGGGGCACCAGGACATCAGTTCCCAGTGAGGTATCCAGCTTCAACAAGCGGTCACTCTGGACAAGCCCGCCGGTTATCGCCCCGATTATGTCCTGCGCACTCATACCGCCTCTTCTTGTTAGCCGACTGCGCGACCGCGCTCTGCGCGATTCTACAAAACATCAGAAGAATCGGCCAGCCACTAATAGTCAGCAAGTGTGAAGCGACATTAATCTTTGAATTGTAAATATGCGTCGGGCATACGTGGAAATGCTTCGGCATGAGAAGCGTTGGATGGTAAACACGTCATACAGCAGCCACGGCCGTACGGGCCCACCCTTTGGCCGATCCCTTTGACTTAACAGTGACGTTCTTTTATCAGCAATGAACTGACCGACCGGTACAGCGGAGGCCTCAGAAAAAATGCAGGCCTTATGAATTCGCCTTAGAAGTCAAAATGATCCGGATTTTCTGATTCTTCTATTGCAGAATGATTTCCCCACCGTTTTTTCACATGGCGAATGGCTCGTCAATAACCCAAACCCGCGCGACCCCGCTCCTCACCCCACCCTCGCGTAATAAAGATTCTGCGGATGCTTCGCCTCTGCAAAGAAAAACCAGCGCTCCGCCACCAGCCCCGCGTACTGCACGAGACACGCCGCAGCCAGCAGACCGAGCGAAACGCCGATCGAATGCAAGCTCGCCCCTAACGCCATCAACAACACCGGCGCGACGAACGCCGTCGCGAGAAAGCCCCATTTGACACCGCGCAGCGTCCCCGCCGATTTGCCATGAAAGAACTCGCGCAGATTGAACGCCCCGGCGGTGAAGCCGCGCGACACCTGCACCAGCTTCGGATTGTGAATGCCGGTGGCGCTCTGCACCGTCGACTTCGGCCGCAAGCGCGCATTGCGCACGAGCGACGCCGAGCGGCTCGCGAGACCCGCGAGCGTCAGCAAGCACGCGCAGACAGCGAGCCCAGCAGTCCACTCAGGCGCAAACCACGCGGTCAAAGCCGTCGCCAGCGTGAAGCCTGACGCGCAGCCGAGCAGCGCGAAGTTGACCAGTGTGAGCGGCGTAGCCCACTCCTGCAGAAAGCGCAGACACGCGTAGATCATCGCCGTGCAGACGAACAGCACGGCGCTCGCCAGCACGCCGAGCCAGCCGATCGCGAGCGACCACGGCGAGCCGAACCAATGCGCGACACCGTAGAAAAACGCACAGGCGAGAAACGCCGGCAGGCACAGACATTCGCGCGACAACCACGAGGTCCGCCACATCGCGATCGCACGCCATGCGCGTTCGGGATGGCCGAGATGGAAGAACGATGCGAGCAGTCCGAGCGCGCCCAACACCACCGACACGCCCGCGCCAGCGACATAGAACGCCTCGACAGGCGACCCGAGCAGGCCAAGATGCGCGGCAGTTTCCACGCCGACGAGCGCGATCAGCAGCCCCTGCGCCGCGCCGCTCAAAGTGGTCAGAAAAACCACGGAGAATGCGGGATTCATCGTGAGGTCCTATCGGTTCATTAGATGCGCGTCGCCATCGACGCGAGATGCAACTCGCCGCGCTCGAATTGCGCATCGAGCGATTCCGGCGACACGCCCGGCTCCTGCAGCGAGCCGGACGATTTGCATGAACAGGAACCGCTGCCGCAACCTGCGGCCTCGGTCGGCACACGCGGCAAATAGTGATTCGCCGGCCGCGTATTCCACTCGGGCATCAACTGGTAGCCACCGCGCTCCTCGATCGCCTTCGACACCACCGAATCCGGATCATGAATATCGCCGAACAGCCGCGCCGAAGTCGGGCAAGCGAGCACACAGGCCGGCTGACGGTCGCGTTCGGACAGATTTTCATCGTGGATCCGATCGACGCACAGCGTGCACTTGGTCATCTCCTTGCGCCCTTCGTCGAGCTCGCGCGCGCCGTACGGACACGCCCACGCGCAATACTTGCAGCCGATACAGCGGTCGAAGTCCACCAGCACGAGCCCGTCTTCCTTGCGCTTATAGCTCGCACCGGTCGGACAGACCGGTACGCACGGCGGGTCCTCGCAGTGCAGACACGACTTCGGAAAATGGATCGTCTCGGCGTTGGGAAAACTGCCGGCTTCAAAGCTCTGCACCCGGTTGAAGAAGGTGCCGGACGGATCCGCGTCGTACGGATTCAGATCGGCGAGACTGCCCGATTCGCCCGATGTGTTCCACTCCTTGCAACTCGTCACGCACGCATGGCACCCCACGCACACGTTCAGATCGATCACCAATGCCATCTGTGTCATCAAAGGCTCCTTGCGGCTGTCTCGATGCTATTTGCGCCCCGTCGCGCCGCGCAGCCGCGCCGCGAACTCCCCTCGTCCCGCGAAGTAGGTCTGCACGATCCGCGAGATCACGCCGTTCTCACCCGGCACCGCGGCCATCGCCGCGAATTGCGGCAGCGTGTGCCGCGCGTCGGCTTCCGCCGGATAGATGCGCACGCGCACGTCGTACCACGCGGCCTGGCCCGTCACCGGATCGGAATTCGACATGCGCCGCGCCACGTCGTCGTCGCGGCCGGGCAGCTCGTCGGTGATGAGGTGATTGAGCAGGAAACCGCGTTGCGATTCATTCGCGCCCGGGCCGAGGTTCCATGCACCCGACGCCTTGCCGATCGCGTTCCATGTCCAGACCGTGCCCGGCTCGACGGTCTCGCTGAAGCGCGCCATGCAACGCACGCGGCCCCATTGCGATTCGGCGTAGATCCAGGCGCCGTCGGCGATACCGTTCTCAGCGGCCATCAACGGATTCATGTACAGATAGTTCTCGCCGTGAATCTGCCGCAGCCACGCGTTCTGCGAGTCCCACGAGTGGTACATCGCCATCGGCCGCTGGGTCACCGCGGCGAGCGGAAACTGGTCGAGGTCGGTAGCCGCGCTTTCCAGCGGCGCATACCAGAACGGCAGCGGATCGAAGTATTTTTCGACGCGCGCGCGCAAGTGATCCGGCGGCTGCCTGCCGCTCGTACGGCCCTGCGCGGCGAGCCTGAACTTCTGCATCACGTCGGAATACAGCTGGATCAGAATCGGCTCACCGAACTTGCGAAAACCGTGCTTGACCGCCCACTCGAGATACGGCCCGTTGCAGTTGCGCATGTACTGCAGCGTCTCGGGCAACCGGTAATGGAACACGCAATTGTTCTTCGCGTACTGCTCCCACTGGTTCGGATTCGGTTCACCCACCAGCGCCTTGTCGCCATCCTTGCCACGCCAGCCGATCAGAAAGCCCACGCCGGAATCCGGCGAAGTCGTGAAATTGACCACGAAGTCGGGATAGTCGCGATAACGCCGCGCGCCCTCGGCGGTCGTGAAGGCAGGAAACTTCAAACGCGACGCAAGCTCGATCAGCACTTCCTGGAACGGCTTGCATTCGCCGGTGGGCGGCACGACCGGCACGCGCACCGAATCCACCGGACCGTCGAATTCGGAGATCGGCCGGTCGAGCATGGACATCGCGTCGTGCCGTTCCAGATACGTCGTGTCGGGCAGGATCAGATCGGCGAACGCCGTCATCTCCGACTGGAACGCGTCGCACACCACCAGAAACGGAATCTTGTACTCGCCGCTGGCGTGCTTGTCGACCAGCATCTCGCGCACTTTCATCGTGTTCATCGACGAATTCCACGCCATGTTGGCCATGAAAATCATCAACGTGTCGATCGGATACGGATCGCCGCGCCACGCGTTGGTAATCACGCTGTGCATCAGGCCATGCACGGCGAGCGGATATTCCCACGAGAAGGCCTTGTCGATGCGCACCGGCCCGCCCTGTTCGTCGATGAACAGGTCCTCGGGCGCAGCGGGCCAGCCGAGCGGACCGGTGGCGAGCGGCGTGTTCGGCTTGACGGCGTCGGAGCTGTTCGGCGGTTTCGCCGACGGCGGCACGGCGCGCGGAAACGGCGACTTGTGACGAAAGCCGCCGGGCGTGTCGATCGTGCCGAGCAGCGACATCAGCACGGCCAGCGCGCGGATCGACTGGAAGCCGTTGGAGTGCGCCGCGAGGCCGCGCATTGCGTGAAAGGCGACCGGATTGCCGGTGACCGTTTCGTGCGTCTCGCCCCACGCGTCGGTCCAGCGGATCGGCAAAGTGATGCGGTGATCGCGGCTCGTCTGGATCATTTCACCCGCGAGGCGGCGAATCGTGTCCGCCGAAATGCCGGTGATGCCTGCCGCCCACTCGGGCGTGCAATCGGCCACGCGTTCGCGCAGCAAGGCGAACGACGGCGTGACCGGCGTGCCGTCGTCGAGCGTATAGCGGCCGTCGAGCGCGGGTTCGACGCCGGGCGTGTGATGCGGCACGGCGCGCGCCGCATGAGCGTCCCACCACAGATGATTCTGCGGAAACAGCGGGTTGCCGACCGGCCGCTCGGGATCACGCACGAACAGGCCGAAGTTTTCGCTGGCTTCGTCGAGATCGACGAGTTCCGCCGCGTTGGTGTAGCGGCGCACGAATTCGTGATCCCACGCGTCGGCGGCAATCAGTTCGTGCAGAAATGCCATGAACAGCGCGCCATCGGTGCCCGGTTTGATCGGCACCCATTCGTCGGCGATTGCCGCGTAGCCGGTGCGGATCGGATTGATCGCGATGAAGCGGCCGCCCGCGCGCTTGAACTTCGAAATGGCGATCTTGAGCGGATTCGAATGATGGTCCTCCGCCGTGCCGATCATGAAGAAGAGCTTGGCGCTATCGAGATCCGGCCCGCCGAATTCCCAGAACGAGCCGCCGATCGTATAGATCATGCCCGCCGCCATGTTGGCCGAGCAGAAGCCGCCGTGCGCCGCGTAATTAGGCGTACCGAACTGTTTGGCAAAGAGGCCGGTCAGCGCCTGCATCTGGTCGCGCCCGGTGAAAAGCGCGAATTTTTTCGGGTCGGTGGCGCGAATTTCGCCGAGTCGCTTTTCGAGCACGTCGAACGCATGCTCCCACGACACCGGCTCGAACTGCGCGCTGCCGCGCTCCGCGCCTGGCTTGCGCATCAACGGTTGAGTGAGGCGCGCGGGCGAGTACTGCTTCATGATGCCCGAGGCACCCTTCGCGCAGATCACGCCCTGGTTCAGCGGATGCTCCGGATTGCCGTCGATGTAGCGCACCTCGCCTTCACGCAGATGCACACGAATGCCGCAACGGCAGGCGCACATGTAGCAGGTGGTCGTCTTGATGTCGAGCCGTTCATCCTGCGTGCGGGCGTGATGTTCCATGCGGGATCTCCGTCGCTGCTCCGGCGGGGCCGAAGCGGTGGTGATGCGATACCGCTCATCCTATGCGCCGTGGCCTCACAAGGGAAATCGCCATTTTCGAGAGAAACTATCCGCCACGCCGATAGTTTCCGATTGCCTTTCAATGGCGCGCCGATTGTGGCGCTTTGGTCAACGTCGGCTAACCGCGACCTTCGAGTTGTGCGATCAGCGCATCCGGGATCTCGACGCCGTCTTTGTGCGCCGTGTCCGCGAGACGCTCTCTTCGATCGCCGGGCAAGCGCACGTCGTCGTCCGCGAGCATCATGTCGATCAGCGCTTCCACGCGCGACAGATAGGTTTCGTCGCCGGCGAGCGCGCCTGGATCGATCGCCCAGAACAGATGGCCGATGCGCGAGCGCTCTCCCTCTTCAGTCAGAAACGAGCCGGCTTCGTAGCCGAAGTTCGCGCCCGTCAGCGCCGCCGCCAGCAGTTCGACGACCAGCGCCAGCATCGCGCCTTTGGCGCCGCCGAACGGCAGCATCATGCCGTCGAGGGCCGCGCGGGCGTCGGTGGTCGGCTGGCCGCCGCGGGTGGTCGCCCAGCCTTCGGGAATCGGCTTGCCGTCGCGCGCGGCCAGCGCGATCTTGCCGCGCGCGATCTGCGACAGCGCGAGGTCGATCACGAGTGGCTCGCCATGCCGACGCGGGAACACGGCGGCGATCGGGTTGGTCCCGAACAGGGCACGGCGGCCGCCCCACGCGGGCATCGCCGCCGGCGAATTGCTGAACGCAAGAGCAACCATGCCAGCGGCGCCGAGCGCGGCCAGATGGGCCGCGCCCACGCCGAAATGGTGGCTGCGCTTCACGCCCGCGACCGCGCTGCCGTACTGCTTCGTGCGCTCGGCAAGCGTCGAGACCGCGAGGTCGCACGCGGGATAGGCCAATCCGTCCGCGCCGTCGATCAGCACCGCCGCGCCGCGATCCGCCACGATCGTCGCTTGCGCGGCGGGATCGACGCGGCCGTTGCGCAACTGCGCGCAATACATCGGCAAACGCGATACACCGTGCGACGACAAACCGCGCAGGTCCGCATAGACCAGCGCGCGAGCCGTTGACTCAGCGGTGGCCGGCAACGCGCCCGCGCGGCGCAGCGAGTCGACGGCAAGCGTGGTGAGCGCGTCGGGAGACAATCGGGCCATCGGGTCATTCCTCAAGTTGTTGTGTTGTTGGTATTGGTCGGGCGCCGCGGCGAACCGTTCAACCGGAAACCCAGCCACGCACTGCGCGACGAGCATGCGATCGAAGCGCACACGAAGCAATGCCGCAATGCATCGATTGCGGCATTGCCCATGACGATCCTCATTCGGATCGCCGTCGTGATTGTCCTACTTAGCCGCCCTTTTCCAGCAGCGTCGTGCCGGCGGCCGGGCGTCTCTCCTCGAGGCCGGGTTGAGTCGACGGCCCATGTGCCTGCGGTTTCGACTGCGACTGCGGCTGCACCTGATCCCGGACTTCGCGCGGAGCCGCGAGGAATTCCCGAGCCGCGCGCGCATCGAAAGCCCCTTCCCAGCGCGCAACCACCAGCGTCGCCACCACGTTGCCGATCATATTGGTCAGCGCACGGATTTCGTTGAGCACGCGATCGACGCCGAGAATCAGCGTGATGCCCGCCACGGGAATGATGTTGTGCGTCGACAGTGTCGCCGTCAATGCGACCAGCGCCGCGCCCGCCACACCCGCGCCGCCCTTCGACGTCAGCATCAGAATCGCCAGCAAACCCAGTTGCTGCATCAGCGAGAGATGCGTGTTGGTGGCCTGCGCGATGAACAGCGAGGTCATGGTCAGATAGATCGCGGCGCCGTCGAGGTTGAACGAATAGCCCGTGGGCAGCACGAGGCCGACGATCGCCCGCGGGCAGCCCATGCGTTCGAGCTTCTCCATCAGGCGCGGCAGCACGGATTCCGTGGTGGACGTGCCCAGCACGATCAGCAGTTCCTCGCGGAAGTAGCGCAACAGCGGCCAGAGTCCGACGCCTGCCCAGCGCGCCGCCGCACCGAGCACGACGACGATGAACAGGATGCTGGTGATGTAGAAGCAGAGAATCAGCAGACCGAGTTGCTGCAAGGTGCCGATGCCGTATTTGCCGACCGTGAAGGCAATCGCGCCGAATGCGCCGAGCGGCGCGAGCCGCATGATCATCTCGACGATGCGCATGAGCGTATCGCCGAACTGTTCGATGCCACGCATGAGCAACCGGCTGCGCTGCGACATGATCGACAGCGCGATGCCGAACAGCACCGAGAACAGCAGCACCTGCAGCAGATCGCCACGCGCGAACGCGCCTACCACCGAATTCGGCACGATCATATCGAAGAAGCTCGAGGACGCCGAATGCGCGTCCGCCACGTAGTGCGTCACGGCGTGCGCGTCGAGCGTGGCGGGATCGATGTTCAGCCCCGCGCCGGGATGCAGCACGTTTGCCACGACCAGCCCGATCACGAGCGCGATGGTGGTCACTACCTCGAAGTAGAGCAATGTTTTGAAGCCGACGCGGCCGACCTGCTTGAGGCTTTCCATCCGCGCAATGCCGACTGACACGGTGCAGAAGATCACCAGCGTGATCAGCATCTTGATGAGGCGGATGAAGGTATCGCCGAGCGGCTTCATTTCGACGCCGAACGCGGGCGCGAAGTAACCGACGAGAATTCCGGCCGCAAGTCCGATCAGGACCTGCACGTAGAGATGTTTGAGCACGCGCAAGATGGTGTCTCCTCCACTCGCTGCCGCCAGGTGTCGAACCGGCGCCGTAGCGGCATGGCTTGCCGGCAACGGGCGGCGTCGTGGCCGTTCTCCGTGCCGGCGCGCGCCGGGAATTGGGGGTCCACTGCGATACTACCAGGCAAGCGCGAGGCAACCGCGCTTGCCCGGCCGCCAGACTCAGGCGCTTTCGAACAGCCGGGTCAGCACGAACTCGCGATGACCGAGCGCTTCCGCGGCGGTAAAGCGGCCGTTGATCGTGGCCATCATGCATTCGAGCAGTTTGTCGCCGCTCTGATCGAGGTTCTGTTCGCGCTGCAGGATGCCGGTCACATCGACGTCGATATGCTCGCCCATGGTGCGCACCGTACGCGGGTTCGCGCAGATCTTGATGACCGGCACGATCGGGTTGCCGATCACGTTGCCCTGCCCCGTCGGGAAGAAATGCACCGCGAAGCCGGACGCCGCGCACAAGGTCACCATCTCCGCCGCCGCCGACGACGAATCCATGAACCATAGACCGGAGTGCGTCGGTTCCTCGGCTTTGTCGAGCACGCCGTCCACCATGCACTTCTTGCCGATCTTCTGGATATTGCCGAGCGCCTTTTCCTCGATGGTCGTGAGGCCGCCCGCGATATTACCCTTGGTGGGTTGCGACTCGGAAAGATCGTCCGTCTTCCAGCGGTTGATCATGTCCTGATAGCGGTCGAACATGAACTGGAAGCGCTCGCGCACGCCGTCGTTGGCGCAGCGCGCTGCGACGATCTGCTCGCCGCCGGTCAACTCCGAGGTCTCGCCGAACACGAGCGTGGTGCCGAGTCCGTACAGCTTGTCGAAAGCATTGCCGACAGTCGGATTGGCGCCGCAGCCCGAGGTCGTATCCGACTCGCCGCATTTGGTGGAGACCCACAGCTCCGAGATCGGGCATTCCTCGCGATCGAGCGACGTGGCGTACTGCACCATTTCCTTGGCCGCCTTCGAAGCGCGCATGATCGTGTCGTGGTCGCCGTGCAGTTCGATGCCGAAGCCCATCACCGGCTTGCCGGTTTTCGCAATGCCGTCCACCACACGTTTGGTCCAGCCTTCCTCGATGCCGATCACGACCACCGCCGCGACATTCGGATTGCTGCCCGCGCCGATCAGCGTACGAAAGTGCAGGTCGAGGTCGGCGCCGAACTGCAGTCGCCCGTACGGATGCGGCAGCGCCATGGTGCCCTTGATGTTGTTCTCGACGGCTTGCGCCGCGGCGTTCGATAGATCGTCGACCGGCAGGATGATCACGTGGTTGCGTACGCCAACGCGGCCATTGTCGCGACGATAGCCGCGGAAAGTCGTATCCAGGTCAATCACGCTCATGGTGTATCTCTCGTTCAGGTGTGGGGGCGATTCAATTGCGGCAGTCTGTCCGGCGCGACTTACCAGCGCTTCGTCTTGATGTTGTGCACGTGGGCGTGTTCGCCGGCGCTGATCGGCGCGACCACCTTGCCGATATCGACGCCGTACTTGAACACCGTGTCGCCCACCGCCATGTCCTTGAGCGCCACCTTGTGACCGATGGGAATGTCCTGCTTGGCCGGGAAAGTCACGATCTCGTCGTCGTCCATGATCCACGCGTTGAGTTGCGTGCCCGCCTTGATGCCCTCGACGACCGCCACACCGACTGTGTCCTTCGCCTCGTGCAACACGATGTGAATCGTCTTGCGTTCGGGCGATGCGCCCGCTGCCGCGGTGCCCTTGATGTCTGCCGTGGGATTGCTCATTAGCGTCTCCGTTCGTGTATTGAATGCGGTGTCGTGCCGCCGGGGAAAGCGCAGCCAGATGCGCTGCTGTAAATCGATAGTAGGCGCCGCATCGATGGATGTCAACTAGGTCATCTATATGTGTTAAATGAGTGTTTTCCAGTAGTGTCGAGATAATCCATGTCATCTAGATGGACTAGATGAGTTTGTCGTTTAAAATCCAGGCAGGTTTAACCTTCGCGAGCGGCGTCGCGCGACTCGCGTATTTCAGAGGTTGTCATGAGCACGCTCGCCATCAATCCGCCCGCGCTGGGCGGCACGCGCTACAAAGAGGTCAAGAGCGCGATTCTCGCCGCGCTCTCGGCAGGCGAATGGAAAGGCGGCGAATGCATTCCTTCGGAGAAGCGGCTCGCCGAGCGCTTCGGCGTGTCCATCGGCACGCTGCGCAAAGCGATCGACGAACTCTGTGCCGAGAACATCCTGATCCGTCACCAGGGCCTGGGCACGTTCGTGTCCATGCATCAGCGCGACCGGCATTTTTTCCGTTTCTTCAGGATCGTGCGGCGCGACGGCGACAAGGCCTATCCCGTCGTCACGCTGGTCGATTTCAAAAAGGCCCGCGCCTCGCGCGACGTGGCGGCCGCGCTCGGCGTGGAAACCGGCGCGCGCGTATTCCAGTTCGTCAACGGCCTGGCGCTGCATGGCAAAACGGTGCTGATCGAACATATCACCGTGCCGGAGGCCCATTTTCCGGGCCTCACCGAAACGAAACTGCGCAACCGGCCGAACACGCTGTACAACTTCTATCAGGACGGCTTCGGCATCAACGTGGTCGAAACCGATGAACGCGTGAGCGTGGGTCTCGCGAGCGAACTGGAGAGCGCGCAACTCGGCGTCGAGGTCGGCGCGCCGTTGCTGGAGATCCGGCGTATCGCCTACTCGTATCACCGCAGCGTGGTCGAACTGCGTGTTTCACGGGTCAATACCGAAGAGTACGAGTACATCGGCAACCGGCCGGGCGGCAACGAAGAGAAGTAACCGCGGAACGCGCTTGCGACGTCAGATTGGCGTCAATACCGGCTCGCCCGCAAAATGCTTGCCGGGCGTTGCTCAGAAAGTTGTCGACTGAGGCGGTGATCGCTTCCGGCGAGCGGCCGCCCACGTGCGGCGTCAACACCACGTTGCGCAGTGCCAGCAAAGCCCCCGGTGGATTCGGCTCGCCCTCGTAGACGTCGAGCGCGGCGCCGGCAATCGTGCCGGCTGTAAGCGCGTGGGCGAGCGCCGCCGTGTCGAGCACGCTGCCGCGCGAGACGTTGACCACGAAGCCGTGCGGACCGAGCGCCTCGAACACCGCCTCGTCGATCAGATGACGCGTGCCCGCACCGCCCGGCGTCGCGACGATCAAAAAGTCGCTCCAGCGCGCGAGCCCTTCCGCGCTGTCGAAGTACTGATGTGGCGAGCCTTCACGCGGCTTACGGTTGTGATAGCCGATTTCCATCTCGAAGCCCGCGCCGCGGCGCGCGACCTTCTCGCCGATATTGCCGAGCCCGACAACGCCGAGGCGCTTGCCGGAGACGTTCGGGCGCATCGGCAAGGTGTCGCGCCAGACGCCCGCGCGCGTGGCCTGATCGAGTTGCGGCACGTCGCGCACCACCGCGAGCAGCAAGGCGAATGCATGATCAGCCACACAATGATCGTTGGTGCCCGCGCCGTTGACGAGCACGATACCGCGCGAGCGGGCGTGGTCGACGGCGAGGTTTTCATAGCCCGCGCCCAGCGCGCTGAGCAGTTCGAGCTGCGGCATGCGATCGATGTCCGCGGCGGCGAGCCCGGTCGTGCCGTTGGTCAGCACGGCGCGAATCGTCTTGCCGTGCGCGTCGAGCGCGGCGGCTCGTTCGGCGGCATCGGGCGCGTAGACCACTTCGAACGCCGCCTCGATCTTGGCGCGGCTTGCATCGTTGAGGTGGATCAGAACTAGCAGGGATGGCTTCATGGCGGCGCTTTTCTTGGCAACGTGGATGGACCGGACAAGTTTCAGGCCAGTGTAACAAGGCTCCAGACCGCTTGCCGGCAAGCGTCCCGAGAGCTGGATGCCCCGCCGGGCGCACCTCAAGTCGATCGGAACCGCGCCGTTATCTTGTTTGACGCCCTGACGCAAAAATGATGCGTAACTGGTCTTTCTTTTCAGCCACAGCCCAACCCGTCTTAAAATGGCGGCACTTCCGATCCTGAGAATCTCATGCTGGACATCCTCCCGCGCGGCCCTGCGCCCGCCAACGACGATTCCGAGATGTTCGAACTCGCGCCCGTCTCGCTCTGGCTCGAAGACTTCAGCGGCGTGCGCAGCTTGTTCGACGCATGGCGGGCAGACGGCGTGACCGATCTGCGCGCGCATTTCGCCGCCAATCCGGGCTGTGTCGCGCAATGCGCGCACAGCATCCGCGTCATCAAGGTGAATCAGAAGACGCTGACGCAATTCGAGGCCGCCGATTTCGAGGCGCTTACCGGCAATCTCGCCTCGGTATTCCGCGACGACATGCTCAAGACCCACCTCGAAGAGTTATGCCAGTTGTGGGCCGGGCAATCGCAGTTCACCAGCCAGACGGTCAACTACACGCTCGGCGGGCGGCGCCTCGACGTGCTGCTCAAGGGCGCCGTGCTGCCCGGCCACGAGGCGCGCTGGGACCGCGTGCTAGTGTCGGTCGAAGACATTACGGAACTGGAAGGCGCGCGGCATCGCGTGACGCTTGCCGAGCAGTATGTGCGCGGCCTGTTCGAGTATTCGCCGGTGTCGCTCTGGGTGGAGGATTTCAGCGCGGTCAAGCGTCTGCTCGACGAAGCGCGCGCAGCCGGCATCAACGATTTCCGCGTGTTCACGGACGTGCATCCCGAGTTCGTCGAACGCTGCATGCAGGAAATCCATGTGCTCGACGTGAACCAGCACACGCTCGACATGTTCGCGGCGAAAGACAAGAAAACGCTGCTCGCGCGTCTCGCCGACGTGTTCCGTGATGACATGCGTCCGCATTTCCGCGAGCAACTGGTCGACCTGTGGGACGGCAAGCTGTTCCAGCAGCGCGAAGTGCTCAACTATTCGCTCGACGGCAGCGAGGTGCACGTGCACCTGCAGTTCTCCGTCCTGCCGGGCCATGAGAAGACGTGGGATCTGGTGCTGGTGGCGCTCACGGACATCACGGCGCGCAAGAAAGCCGAAGCCTATCTCGAGTTCCTCGGCAAGCACGACGTGCTGACCAAACTGCGCAACCGCTCTTTCTACGTGGACGAACTGAACCGGCTCGAACGCAAGGGCCCGTGGCCCGTGACGATCATCATGGCCGATCTGAACGGTTTGAAACGCGTGAACGATCAGCTCGGCCACGCCGCGGGCGACGCGCTTTTGCGGCGCGCCGGCGAGGTGCTGGCCAAGGCGACTGAGACGCCGTTTCACGCGGCGCGCATCGGCGGCGACGAGTTCGCGATCCTGATGCCGGACACCGACGAGCGCGGCGGCGCCGCGATGGTCGATGCGATCAGGCAACTGGTGGAGTTGAACAATCAGTTCTATCCGGGCTCGCCGCTCAGCTTCTCGATGGGCGCGGCCACCTGCCAGCGCGGCGACCGGCTCGAAGCAGGCGTGCAGCGCGCCGATCTGCTGATGTACGAGGAAAAGCGCGCGACCTACGCGAACCAGCCCGCTGCGAACGCGTCCGACGCGGCAGGCGGCAGGCGGCTGACAAGCGCACGCGCCGGATCGCGGCGCGGCGCCGGCGCTGCGTCGGCGTGATAACCGCCATATTCCGCGTTGCAGTGGCAGCAAACGGGAAGGCCGTGCGACTGGCCGCGCCGTCAGCGGCTCGTTCAGCCCGGCAATTTGGCCGCCAGCACGTCGACCTTTTCGATAGTGGGCGGCGAGGCGAACAGTTCGCCGGCCTTCGCCATCAACGCGGCCGCCACCTTGCCGTTCAGGTGCGCGTCACGGCCGCTTTCATCCGGAAAGGCGTCGAAGATGCCGAACGTGGACGGCCCGAGCTTCAAACCGAACCACGCGACGGTGCCCGGCTCTTCCTCGACGAGCGGCAAGCCGCCAAGCAGAAACGCTTCGACCTCTTTTTCCTTGCCGGGCTTGGCTTCGAGACGAACGTACAGTGCGAGTTTGACCATGACAGAACTCCTGTTGTGAGATTCTAGCAATCGGTGTGCCTTGCAAAGCTTCGCCAGGCGTGACGAAACTTGCGGGACCGCCAGGCGATCGGAAAAGTATAGTCCGCTGCCCGTGCAGCGTCGCCACACGTGACTCGCGCCGGCCTCCGCACTCGCTAGTTTGCGCTGGCGCAGCATCCCGCGCATCGGACGCCGGCGGCCGCCACACGTCCGCTATACTCGCCGACCCTGAAGTTATCCGCGGCCCGCCGCGGTCTGGAAAGAAAATCATGTCGACAATTCCCGCCTGCCCGCAGTGCGCGATGGAAAACACCTACCCGGACGGCGACAACTACGTCTGCCCCGATTGCGCGCATGAATGGCCGACGAACGCCGCCGTGTCCGCCGACGACGCCGACGAGCCCGTGGTCAAGGACGCCAACGGCAACCCGCTGGCCGATGGCGATGCCGTCGTGCTGATCAAGGACCTGAAAGTGAAAGGCTCGTCGATCACGCTGAAAATGGGCACCAAGGTGAAGAGCATTCGCCTTGTCGGCGGCGATCATGAAGTGGACTGCAAGATGGACGCCGGCAACTTCATGTTGAAGGCCGCGTATCTGAAGAAGGTCTGAGTCTGAAACAACGGCGCTGGCCGGCACGGGCAGCACTCACGAGGAGCGACAGCCATGCTTTCCCACGTTTTCATCGGCATCAGTGATTTCGAACGTGCCTGCGGCTTTTACGACGTGCTGATGGATACGCTCGATCTGCGGCTTAAGTTCCGCGATCCCGACGCATGCTGGTCCGGCTGGATGGCGGCGGATGCGCCGCGCCCGCTGTTCGTGATCGGCAAGCCTTACGACGGCCAACCGGCGTCGGCCGGCAACGGTCAGATGATCGCCCTGCTCGCCGCCGACCGCGCCACGGTCGATCGCGCGCACGCCGCGGCGCTCGCTCACGGCGGCACGTGCGAGGGGCCGCCGGGTTTGCGTCCGCAGTATCACGCGAACTATTACGGCGCTTACTTTCGCGATCCGGACGGCAACAAGCTCTGCGTGTGCTGTCACGAGCCGCAGACCCCGGCCGTGGCGGCCAGCACTTAAGCGCCCGGAAAGCGCAACTCGAAACGCACCACGCCCGGCGCCGGACACACCACGCGCGCCGTGCCGCCATGCAGATGCATGATCGCCTTGACGATCGCGAGGCCCAGACCGCTCGATTCGGTGATCGCGCTGCGTGCCGCGTCTGCGCGATAGAAACGATCGAACAGACGGCCTAGTTGCTCGTCGGGAATCGGCGCGCCGTCGTTTTCGACCACCACGGTGGCGCCCGCTTCGTCTTGCGTGCCACGCAGACGCACCACCGTATCGCTCGCGCCGTAACGCACGGCATTGACGACCAGGTTGTTGATCGCGCGGCGGCACAGCATCGGATTGACCGATGCCACGCCTGCGGCCTCGACCACGAAGCGCATGCCGCGTTCATCGGCGAGACCTTCAAAATAGTCTGCGATCCTGACGAGTTCCTCGCGCAGATCGACCCGTTCACGCTCCACTGAAAGCGCCGCATGGTCAGCGTGCGCGAGAAACAGAATGTTTTCCGCGATATGGCTCAGGCGGCTCAGCTCCTCGAGATTCGATTCGAGCACCTGCTGATATTCGTCGGGCTCGCGGGTGCGGGCCAGCGTGACTTGCGTCTGCCCGATCAACGCGCCGACCGGTGTGCGGATCTCGTGCGCCAGATCGGCGGAGAACTGCGAGAGCCGTTGATAACCGTCGGCGAGACGGTCGAGCATGGCGTTGAACGCGTGCGTGAGCTGACGCAATTCGAGCGGCGCCGCCTCGCTGTCGAGCCGCACGGACAGGCTCGCGGGACTAATCTGCGCGGCGCGCGTGGCAATCTCGCGAACTGGACGCAACGCGCGGCGCAGCACGTACCAGGCGAGCAGCGTCGCGGCCAGCATGCCGATCAGCGTGGCCAGCACGATGCGGTTGCGGTACGCAGCCAGCATGCGCACTTCCTCCGTCATCGGGTGGCCGGCGATCACTTCGACTTCGGTGCCGTCCTCGCGCGCTTTGGCGGTGGCGATCGCCCAATGCACCGGCACACCGTTGCCCAGCTGTGTCTGGCGAATGTCGGCAACGGTCGGCAAGCGGTCCTCAACACCGGCTTGCAGCGCGGGCACCGCCACGCCCGCCGGGTTCACGTCGATGAACGGCGCCTCGCCCGGACGGCGAAACAGCAGCACGTCCTGTTCCGCGCCGAGCATGGTCTCGAACAGCAGCGGCCGGCTCTTCAATTCGCTCACTGAATAGAGATCGCGCACGATGCGGCTGAAGTGCTCGACGCGGGCGGTCAGCACCACGTCCGCGCGGCGTTGCAACGACACTTCCGCGGAGTGATAGAAATACGCGCCGAGCGTGCCGATCACCACGCACGCGATCGCCGCGAACAGCACCGTGGTGCGAGCCGTGAGCGAGCGCCCGGTCCAGAATTTCATGAGCTGTCGCCGAACGTGTAGCCGATGCTGCGCACCGTATGAATCAGCTTCTTTTCGAACGGATGGTCGATCTTGGCGCGCAGCCGCTTGATGGCCACGTCGACCACGTTGGTGTCGCTGTCGAAATTCATGTCCCACACTTCGGAGGCGATCTGCATGCGCGACAGCGCTTCGCCCTGGCGGCGCACCAGCAGATGCAACAGCATGAATTCCTTGTTGGTGAGCGGAATCTCCACGCCTTCGCGCGTCACCTTGCGGCGCAGCACGTCGAGCTTGAGGTCGGCGATTTCGAATACGTCGCTTTCGCGGATCACGCCGCGGCGCAGCAGCGTGCGGATACGCAGCACCAGCTCCGTAAATGAAAACGGCTTGACGAGATAATCGTCCGCACCGAGTTCGAGGCCGCGAATACGGTCGCTGACGTGATCGCGCGCGGTCAGGAAAATCACCGGCAAATCGCGCCGCGCGCGCAGCGCACGCATGATTTCCCAACCGTCGATACCGGGCAGCATCACGTCCAGCACCACGAGGTCGTAAGCATTTTCGAGCGCCATGTGCAGGCCGTCCGTGCCGGTGCGCGCGAGATCGACCGCATAGCCGCTCTCGCGTAAACCCTTCTTCAGGTAGTCGCCGGTTTTCGGATCGTCTTCGATGACGAGGATGCTCATGGTGCTCGGTGCTCCGATTCGGACGTCCGCTCAGCGGTTCGTTCTGGCGCTCGCTGAAACGCTGAAATGCTGGACGTGGATATGCCGGCCATTTTACGTGGCTGCCGCGCGCCATTCATGACGTTTTTGTCATCTGCCTGTCACTCGCCGGAGCCGGTCCCGGGTCTAATCTGCCCCCATCCGTCACCACCTGGAGCTGATTCATGAAGATCGTTTCCGCGCACGCGTTGCGCGCCTTCGCCGCCCCCGCGCTCGTTGCCGCTGCTTTGCTCGCCGCCGGGCCGGCTGCCCAAGCCCAGAACGCCATGCCTACCGGCGTGCGCGGCACGGTGACGTCGCTGTCGGGCGATCTGCTCAAGGTCCACACGCGCGACGGCAAGGATGTCGACGTGAAGCTCGCCAAGGACACGCCGATTCGCGGCGTCGTGCTCGCCAACGTGAACGACATCAAGCCGGACAGCTATGTCGGCACCGCCGCGATCCCGCAAGCGGACGGCACGCTGAAGGCGCTCGAAGTGCACGTGTTCCCGGCCAGCATGCGCGGCTCCGGCGAAGGCCACCGTCCGTGGGATCTGGGCGGCAACAGCTCGATGACCAACGGCACCGTGGGTTCGCTCGTGGTCAGCAACGGCCGCACGATCACCGTGAAGTACAAGGACGGTGAAAAGAAAATCGTGATTCCGCAAGACGTGCCTATCGTCGCGCTGGAACCGGGTGACCGTTCGCTGCTGGTGCCGGGCGCGAAAGTCGTGCTGTTTGCACACAAGGAAGCCGACGGCTCGATGGCCGCCAACTTCATCTCCGCGGGCGAGCATGGCGTGACGCCGCCGATGTAATACGGCGTTGCCAGCTTTTCTGTTTGCTTGAACAGCCGCGTTCTTCAATGGCGCGGCTTTCCACTTCCTGTTCGCCTCGCGACCCTTGCACCATGCCCGAACCGCAAACGCGCCTGCTCGTTCACCCGCTCGTCGTGCGAATCACGCACTGGATCAACGCATTCGCGATGGTCTGCATGGTGATGAGCGGCTGGGCCATCTATAACGCGTCGCCGTTTTTCCCGTTCAGATTTCCGGTGTGGGCGACCGTCGGCGGATGGCTAGGCGGCTCGATCGCGTGGCATTTCGCGGCGATGTGGCTGCTCTGCGCGAATGGGCTGCTGTATCTTGCGTATGGCGTCGGGCGCGGGCATTTCCGGCGCAAGCTGCTGCCGGTTCATCCGCGCGACGTGGTGCATGATGCGAGCCTCGCGCTACGCTTCAAGCTTCCGCACGATACCGGCAGATATAACGCGGTGCAACGTGCGCTATATCTGCTCGTGTTATGTCTTGGCGCGTTGCTGGTGGCATCGGGACTATCCATCTGGAAGCCGGTGCAATTCTCCTGGCTCACCGCACTATTCGGCGGCTTCGACTTCGCTCGACGCGTGCATTTCATCGCGATGGCAGGCGTAGTCGGTTTCGTGGTCGTGCATCTGGCGCTGGTGCTGCTCGTGCCGCGCACGTTGCTGCCGATGCTGACAGGGCGCGCACGGCATTCGACGCATGAAAGGAGCCAGGCATGAGCGCATCGAAATCCAACGACGACGCGCGCCGCTCCCGCATCGTACTTGCCGATCATCAGCCGCAAATCGAACGGCTGCAACGACGCCTGTTCCTGCGCTCGTCGCTCTCCATCGGCGCATTGGCAATGCTCTCGGGCTGCAACATGCAGGACGGCGATTCGGTCGACAAAGTGCTGTGGGCCATGTCGCGCTGGAACGATCGCGTGCAGGCGTGGCTGTTCGACCGCAACAAGCTCGCACCGACCTATTCGGCACGCGAAATCACCGACCCGTTCCCGTTCAATGCGTTTTATCCGGAGTTCGACGCGCCGGACATCGACGGCTCGACGTATCAACTGGAAGTGTCGGGGCTCGTGTCGGACAAGCGCAGCTGGAATCTCGATCAGCTACGCGCATTGCCGCAGGCTTCGCAGATCACGCGCCACATCTGCATTGAAGGATGGAGCGCGATCGGACAATGGCGCGGCGTGCCGTTTCGCACGTTTCTGGAGCGCATCGGCGCCGATCTGAACGCGCGCTATGTCGGCTTCAAATGCGCGGACCGCTATTACTCCAGCCTCGATATGGCAACGGCCTTGCATCCACAGACGCAGCTCACGCTCGACTTCCGCAACGAGCCGCTGCCGGCCAAGTACGGCTACCCGCTGAAGCTGCGCGTGCCGACCAAACTCGGCTTCAAGAATCCCAAGCACATCGCGGCGATCTTCGTGACCAACACAAATCCCGGCGGCTATTGGGAAGACCAGGGGTACAACTGGTTCAGCGGCTTGTAACGTGTAGCGCGGCCCGCTCGCCCGATCACACTGCGGTGACGTAACGCGCCACCGGCTTGACCACGCGCGGCGGCGGCGCATCGTAGACGGCGCGCATGCGCTTCACTTCGTCGACCGGGCTCAGCCCGAACAGACGCTTGAACTCGCGGCTGAATTGCGACGCGCTTTCATAACCCACGCGCGCCGCGGCCGCGCCCGCATTCAACCCATCCTGCACCATCAGCAAACGCGCGTGATGCAAGCGCGTGGTCTTCACGTATTGCATCGGCGAAGTGGCCGTGACGGCTTTGAACTGCGCATGAAACACGGCGAGACTCATGCCCGCTTCGGACGCGAGCGTATCGACGTCGAGTACGCCGTGGTAATCGGCATGAATTCGCCGCAGCGCTTTGGCAATGCGGCCGAAATGATTCTGATGCGTGAGCGCCGCGCGAATCGCGTCGCCCTGCTCGCCAGTCAGCACGCGATAGCAGATTTCGCGCACCACGCCGGGCGCGAGAATGCGCGCGTCGAGCGGCGACGCCAGCGCGTCCATCAGACGTTGCACCGCATTGCATAGCGCCGGGTCGAGCGGCGTCGAATAGATGCCGACGGGTTCGTGCTGCGCGGCGCCGTGCGTTTCGTTCAGCGCCATCAACAATTCGGCCACCATGGTCAGATCGACGCGCACCGAGATGGCGAGGAACGGCTCTTCCGGGCTCGCCTCGGTCTCGCATTCGAATGGCAAGGGCACTGAGAGGACCAGGTACTGCTGCGCGTCGTACTGGAACACCTGATCGCCAAGAAAGCCGCGCTTGCGGCCCTGGCAGACGATCACGATGCTCGGCTCGTACATAACCGGCATACGCGGCATGGGACTATTCGCGCGCATCAGGTTGACGCCTTCGAGACTCGTGCGCGTGAGGCCCGGGGTGGGTGCGAGCGCATCGAATAATTCGACCACGCGCTGCTGGGCGGGATCGACCGAGACGGGTTCAGCGGAACGGGTTGACATGACGGTATAGTGACGTGCGAGAGAATAATGCTTGAAATTTATCACCAAACGACCTATCGCGCTCCTCACCAGGAGTTTTAGGCAAATCTTCAAGACATTCAGGTATTCCCGGGCTCCCTCCCCGCTCCTATCATGGGAACCCTGCCGGATCATCCTTTTCCGCGCTGCGCCGGGCTCGGTTGCCAATTCCAGTTTGACGAATTTGCCAGCCACCGCCCGCGCCGTGATCCGGTTCATAACGAGGTTGGCCACATCGGCGATTTGCGTCGCCCATCGCTGGCGCCTTGCGACTTCACCCTCTTTGCTGGAGCTACCCATGAGCACGACTTATGCCTATGCAGCGACCGACGCTACCGCGCCGCTCGCCCCGTTCGAAATCCAGCGCCGCGAACTGCGCGCCCATGACGTGCAGATGGAAGTTCTGTTTTGCGGTGTGTGCCATTCCGATTTGCATCAGGCACGCAACGAATGGAAGAACACGGTGTTTCCGGTTGTGCCGGGCCATGAAATCGTCGGCCGCGTGACCGCGGTCGGGCCGAACGTGACGAAATACAAGGCGGGCGATGTGGTCGGCGTCGGCTGTCTGGTCGATTCGTGCCGCACGTGTGCGAGTTGCAAGGAAGATCTCGAACAGTATTGCGAGAACGGTTTTGTCGGCACGTATAACGGTGTCGACCGGGTTGATGGTCAGATCACTTACGGTGGCTATTCCACGCAGCTCGTCGTGGATGAAGCGTTCACGCTGCGTGTGCCGGAGAATCTCGATCCTGCTGGTGTCGCGCCGTTGCTGTGCGCGGGTATCACGACGTATTCGCCGCTGCGGACCTGGGGTGCCGGTCCTGGCAAGAAGGTCGGCATTGTTGGCCTTGGCGGGCTCGGGCATATGGGGGTGAAGCTCGCACGTGCGATGGGTGCGCATGTTGCGTTGTTCACTACGTCACCGTCGAAGATCGAAGATGCGAAGCGGTTGGGTGCGCATGAGGTGGTGATTTCGAAGAATGCCGAAGAAATGGAAGCACATTTGAATAGCTTCGATTTCATTCTGAATACCGTTGCTGCTCAGCATGATTTGAATCCGTTTTTGAATCTGCTCAAGCGGGATGGGACTATGACGCTGGTCGGTGCGCCGGAGCATGATCATCCGTCGCCGCAAGTGTTTAATCTGATTTTCAAGCGTCGCCGGCTGGCTGGGTCGCTGATCGGTGGGATTGCTGAGACGCAGGAGATGTTGGACTTCTGCGGCGAACACGGGATTACTTCCGATATTGAGGTGATTCCTATGCAGGGGATTAATGAGGCTTATGAACGGATGCTGAAGAGTGATGTTAAGTATCGGTTTGTGGTTGATTTGGATTCCTTGCGGAAGTGAGTCGGTTTTTTTAGGCTTGCGCCGTGGGTTTTTTTTGGCCTGCGGCGTGGGTTTTTTTTGTAGTCGTTTTTTCTGACTGTGTGCTTTGGGGTGTTGGCCTTTCCTTGAAATCACGGTGGTCTATTAGTGTTGCCCCTGTGCGGGGCGGCACCTACTTTCTTTGCTTGCCGCAAAGAAAGTAGGCAAAGAAAGCGGCTTCACACCGCTAATTCTTAAGCGGGTCCCTCGCGCAGTCGCGGCAGTGGTACATCTGGAATCTGTGCCCTCGCACACTCAGCCCCGGTGACAAGGCCGTCATTCTTCCGGCGGCGCTACGCGCGCCCCACGGTACTTCATTAACCCACCGGGCTTTTTCGGCGTGTCGCCGAGGCGAGGCCCCCACCACGCACAAACGAAATCATTTGTTTTAACCAGACCCTTCCGGCGAGCGCGGAGCGCGAGGCGGGAAGTATGACTGCCGTGTCACTGTGGCGGAATGTGCGAGACGACAGATTCCAGATGCACCACTGCCGTGACTGCGCGAGGGATCCGCTTATGAGCTGGCGGTGC
>NZ_JARESV010000044.1:0-66952 GCF_046026985.1 Paraburkholderia sp. RL18-101-BIB-B | reverse complement strand
ATCCCCCAGGGCCGGGGGGGGGGGGGGGGGCCGGGGGCTCCCGCGCCCGCCGCGCCGAAGAATACGCATCGGCTGCATGGCACGCGGGTGAATCCTTAATGCTGCAACCATGAAAAAACCTGGCCGGTGCGAACCGGCCAGGTTTTTTCTAACGACTCTTGTGACCTTTAAGCCGGCACTGTCTCAGCCTGCTTCGCACGCGACCACACGCGATGCTGCTCAGCCGCCTTGATGAAGGCCTTTAGCACGTCGGCGGCCTGGTTGTCGTCGCCGGTTGCGACGCCGTCGGCATGGTCCGGCAAATGCGCGGCAGTCAGCACATCACGCCCCGCGCCGATCGCCGCGATCGCCTTCAGATGTTTGAACGCCTCGAGCACGAAATGCCGCGCGTCGCCCGATTGCGCCAGCGTCTTCGCGCCCTTGTCGCCGCCCACCACGATCACTGCGTCGAACATGATCGACGGCAAGCCGGCAATCGTGGCGTCCGGCGCCATGCCGTCGATCGCGGCAAGCGTCGGCGCGATCAGCATGGGCGCCGCGCCTTCGCCTTGCAGCGCCTGCTGCAGCTTCTTGATGGCTGCGCTATCGGAACCCGGCGCGGCCAGCAACGCGATCTTGCAGGTCTTGATGCCCGGCTGCACCCGGTTGAGCAAACTCAGCGCGGGCGATTCCTTGGGACCGGTCAGCTTCGCCGTGCCTTTCTTAGGCGCCGGCAAACCCAGACCTTCAGCCACCTGCGCGGCGAGCTTCGCGTCGAAGTTGGCGATAATCTCGTTCACCACGCGCGCTCGAATTTCCGGCTTCGTCACCTTGCCGAGTTCGAACTGATAGGCTGCGGCGATATGGTCTTTCTCCGGCTGGGACATGCTGTTGTAGAACAGCGCCGCCTGCGAAAAATGATCGGCGAACGATTCGCTGCGCACGCGGATCTTGGTGCCTTCCACGCGCTCCTGATAACTTTCGAAGCCGCCATCCGACGGCGCCGGATCGGTTTCCTTCGGCCAGCCGCCACTCACCGAATTCGGCTCGTACGAGGCCTGGCCGACGTTGATCACCTGGCGGTGCATCGCGTCGCGCTGATTGTTATTGAACGGGCACACCGGCCGGTTGATCGGAATCTCGTGGAAGTTCGGGCCGCCCAGCCGGCTGATCTGCGTATCCGTGTATGAGAACAAACGGCCTTGCAACAGCGGATCGTTCGAGAAGTCGATACCGGGCACGATGTGGCCCGGATGGAACGCCACCTGTTCGGTCTCGGCAAAGAAGTTGTCCGGATTGCGATTGAGCGTCATCTTGCCGATGATCTTGACCGGCACGATTTCTTCCGGAATCAGCTTGGTCGGATCGAGCAGATCGAAATCGAATTTGTGTTCGTCGGCTTCTTCAATTATCTGCACACCGAGTTCGAACTCGGGGAAATCGCCGCGTTCTATCGACTCCCACAGATCGCGCCGATGGAAATCCGGATCCTTGCCGGCCAGTTTCTGCGCTTCGTCCCACAGCAGCGAGTACGAACCCAGCACCGGGCGCCAGTGGAATTTGACGAAGCGTCCCTTGCCTTGCGCATTCACGAAACGGAACGTGTGAATGCCGAAGCCTTCCATGGTGCGCAGACTGCGCGGAATCGCGCGGTCCGACATGGTCCACAGCACCATATGCGCGGATTCGGGCACCAGCGAGACGAAGTCCCAGAAGGTGTCGTGCGCGGAGCCGCCGGTCGGCATTTCGTTCGGCGCTTCGGGTTTGACCGCATGCACGAAGTCGGGAAACTTGATGGCGTCCTGAATGAAGAACACCGGCATATTGTTGCCGACCAGATCGTAATTACCTTCCTGCGTATAGAACTTCACGGCAAAGCCGCGCACGTCGCGCACCGTGTCGGCGGAACCGCGCGGGCCCTGCACCGTGGAAAAGCGCACATAAACCGGCGTCTGTGCGGCGGGATCCTGCAGGAACGCGGCCTTGGTGTACTCCTTCATCGACTCGTACACCTGAAACACGCCGTGCGCCGCCGAGCCGCGCGCATGCACGATGCGCTCGGGTATGCGTTCGTGGTCGAAGTGCGTGATCTTTTCACGCATGATGAAGTCTTCGAGCAACGAGGGGCCGCGCGGACCCGCGCGCAGGCTGTTCTGATTGTCGGAGATCTTGACGCCCTGATTGGTTCTCAGCGCCTGGCCTTCAGGATTGACTCGAAACTGTTCGAGATCTTTCGATTTCGGATCCGCTTGCGGACTATTCGCCTGCGCGTCCTTCGCTGCGGGCTTCGGCGTATTCGTTTTACCTGCCATAAGAATCTGCTCCTTGCGTTCGGGGGCGTGCCGGTGGGGAAATCCGGTCTGACGCACCGAAACAAGGGAGCAAGCGTTGTACCCGCGCGGGCTCCATCACACTATATGATTGCCAATGAACCAGCCATGCGGGACGAACGATGCGGCGCGCCGCGATTGCGCGCCGCCGGCCATCTTATGCAAGCGCCGAAGCGCGCCATCAGAAACGGTAGTTGATCGAAATATCCGCTACGCCATTGGCTTTGCGGTGCGTGACAGGGCTATTGCCCGCGCTGCCCACCAGTTGCTCGAAGGCGCCGTCCGCGGTGGCGAACCAGTGCTTGTCGAACAGCCACACTGCGCTGATGCCGAAGCCCACCGATTTGAAGCCCGCGCTCGCGTGATACTGCGGGTACTTCGAATTCGCCGCCTGAGACTGATTCACGCCGAACCAGCTATTCATGTAAGTGGAGTCCGCGAGCGTCACGTTCGGACCGGCGAACCAGAAGAACTTCTTCGTGCTGCCCGGCATCGGCATATACGCGCCCAAATCGCCGATCCAACCATTCGAGCCGCCGAAATAGCGCCTGACGTCGGCACGCAGCACGAGCGGGAAATCCTTCGACACCACGTACTCACCGGACAGTTTGACGCCCGGCGCGGGGTTGATGTTGCCGAGACCGTCCAACTCCTGCGGGTCGTCGTGGCCGCGGCGTCCGAGGTCGTAGACAGCGGCGAGACTCGCGCGCCAGTTCTCCCCTTGTGCGAAGTTGACCCCGAAGCCCTCGCCGCTCGACAGGAAGAACAGATCCTTATAGCGCACGTCGACGCTCGGACCCGCCATCAGGTGATAACGGTTGGAGCCCTCGTAGCGCGGCTGGAACGACGTCGCCGCGCCGACGCGCACCTGCCAGTCCGGAATGTTCGGCTGCCACATCTTCTGCAGCGGAATGCCGACCGAATATTGCCATTCGCCCAGCGGCGAAGGCGTTTGGGCCGAGGCCGAGCCCGGTAGGACGGCGACGCCGCCGATGGTCACGGCGACCAGGGAAGTTGCCGCGATGCCTGTTTGTTTATTGCGGAGCTTGCCGCCCCGCTTTCTACGGCTGTTAAACACCAGAAGCCTCCGATCTCGCGTATCGCGAAGAGGGTTTATGTTCTCGCCCCGGGTCCGCAAGGGATAAAAAGCACCCGGGCGACTGCCGCATCGCTACTTACGGCATGTAATTTTTTCAGCGAACGCCACGCACCGCTCGACAAAAAAACGCGACCCGTACCGATCGGGAGCCCGTCAATTGGGCATTTGTCTGAACAGATCGGTACGAAAGATTTGCCGACGGACGCACTCGTGCAAAATGCGGGCCTAGTCGCTGGAGAGCGGACTCGATTGGCTGAAGAACAAGAGGCGAATGCGCCGCGCTGCCAGAACGACGACGAAACACAGGTATGCGGATGCGATGAAAAAAGACACGGCCGGCGTCGCATGTAGCGACGCCGCGCACATTCGCGGCCTACTGCGATGCTTCGACCAGCACCGGCTTGTCGCGATACAGATTCGGGAACAGGCGCTTCAGGTTGGCGACCTTCGGCATGTCGTTGATCGCGATATACGCGGAGTTCGGATGCAGCGTCAAATAGTTTTGGTGATACGACTCGGCCGGATAGAAGCCTTTGAACGGCTCCGTCTTCGTCACGATCGGCGCGGGGAAGGCGTGCGCCTTGTCGAGTTGCGCGATATAGCTTTGCGCGACGCGCCTCTGCGTGTCGTTCAGCGGAAACACCGCCGAGCGATATTGCGTGCCGCTGTCCGGCCCCTGGCGGTTCAACTGGGTCGGATCCTGAATCACGGAGAAATACACCTGCAGCAACTGGCCGTAAGTGACCTTGGTTGGATCGAACGTGACCTGCACCGATTCCGCGTGCCCCGTCTCGCCGCCGCTGACCGTTTCGTACTGCGCGGTGTCGCGCTGGCCGCCCGAATACCCCGAGACCGCCTTGGTAACGCCGCGCACGTGCTGGAACACGCCCTGCACGCCCCAGAAACAGCCGCCCGCAAACACCGCCGTTTCTTCGTGCGCGGTCGAAGCCGCGACCGGTTCGTCGAGCGCCGGCGGCGCGATCACGACGGCGGCCTCCGATGAGAACGCCATGCGCTGCGCCAGCAGCAGCGCGAGCGCACCGAATCCGACCGAGAGTGAAATCGCCGCCATGCGCGAGCGGGCCGGCCTGCCGTCAATGCGTTTGTCGAAGTTCATGAGGTCCATCCTGATTCGCTCAGTTCACGCGCCCGATGCGGGCGTAAATGTCATCGCCAGACCGTTCATGCAATAGCGCAGGCCGGTCGGCTTGGGGCCGTCGTCGAACACGTGGCCGAGATGGCCGCCGCAGCGCCGGCATAGCACTTCGTCGCGCGTCATGCCGAACGACTTGTCGGTATGCGTGATAACCGCATGGTCGAGCGGCTGCCAGAAACTCGGCCAGCCTGTGCCGCTGTCGAACTTGGTCTTCGACGAGAACAGCGGCAGTTTGCACCCGGCGCATGCAAAAGTACCCGCGCGGTGTTCGTCGTTCAACGCGCTGCTGAACGGGCGTTCCGTGCCCGCTTCGCGCAGCACGCGGTATTGCGCGTCGGTCAGCAGTTTGCGCCATTCGGCGTCGCTGTGCACGACCTCGTAGGCGACTGCCGCGCTGCCGTTTGCTGCCTGTGCCGCTTGTGCCGGCTGCGCCGCGCGCGCCGTGCGCCACATCGAGGCGCCGCCGGCCAGCGACATGGCGCCAATCAACCTGAAGAAAATCCGTCTGCTGCAAGCCATGATGATCGCTCCGGAAAGTCCGTACCGTTCACCCGTTCCGGCGCTGATCGCGCCGCCCGCGAGTGTTCCCGATGCTTGGTCGCACGAGAGCGGGATAAATGACAGCATGCGCGTCTTTTTACGTGACGGTGACAACCGCAGCGGCGATTACAGCGGAAATTTGGTGGTCGAGAGAATTTCCTTGAGCACCATGAATGAGCGGATTTGCCGGACGCCCGGCAGATAGAGCAGTTGCTCCGCGTGCAGGCGATTGAAGCTGTCGCTGTCGCGCGTGCGGATCGTCATGAAATAGTCGAATTCGCCGGTCACCACGTGGCACTCCATGCAGCCCGCCACCATTTGCGCCGCTTTCTCGAACTCGGCGAACGACTCCGGCGTGGAGCGATCCAGCACCACGCCGATGATCACCAGCATCCCGGCCCCCGCCGCCTTCGGGTCGATCAACGCGACGACCCCGCGGATCAGACCGGACTCCTTGAGCCGCTCCACGCGCCGCAAACACGCCGGCGCACTCAGCTTGACCTTCGCCGCGAGCGCGACGTTCGAAATCGACGCGTCGGTTTGCAACTGCCGCAGGATCGCGCGATCGATGCGGTCGAGCGCCTGCAGCGGATCGGCCGGGACGGCGGCAGCAGTTGTCACCGCTGTCGAAGGTCGACGAAATTTTGTTGCGTTCATGAGTTCCTACACGTTTCTTTCTTGATCTGATTACGGATTTTAATTTGTAAAAGTATGCCGAACCCAATTTTTTCGCAAGCTCATTTCCAGCGGATTTCCCTACCATCTGCTTAACGCGACCGGATGCCGTTCGCGTCCCACCTACCGACCACGGAGCTGCCATGAACCTGCAACGATTCCCTCGTTACCCGCTGACCTTTGGGCCGACGCCGATCCAGCCGCTCAAGCGCCTGAGCGACCACCTCGGCGGCAAGGTGCATCTGTATGCGAAGCGCGAAGACTGCAACAGCGGCTTTGCCTTCGGTGGCAACAAGACGCGCAAGCTCGAATACCTGATCCCCGAAGCGCTCGCGCAGGGCTGCGACACGCTGGTGTCGATCGGCGGGATCCAGTCGAACCAGACGCGCCAGGTGGCGGCCGTGGCGGCGCATCTGGGCATGAAGTGCGTACTCGTGCAGGAGAACTGGGTGAACTACTCGGACGCGGTCTACGACCGGGTCGGCAACATCCAGATGTCGCGCATTCTCGGCGCCGACGTGCGTCTCGTCGCCGACGGCTTCGACATCGGCTTTCGCAAGAGCTGGGAAGATGCGCTGGAAAGCGTGCGGGCCGCCGGTGGCAAGCCGTACGCGATTCCAGCCGGCTGCTCCGACCATCCGCTCGGCGGTCTCGGTTTCGTCGGCTTCGCGGAGGAGGTTCGCCAGCAGGAAGCGGAATTGGGCTTCAAGTTCGACTACATCGTGGTCTGTTCTGTGACCGGCAGCACGCAGGCCGGCATGGTGGTGGGTTTCGCCGATGACGGCCGCGCTGAGCGTGTGATCGGTATCGACGCTTCGGCGAAGCCGGCGCAAACGCGCGAGCAGATCACCCGCATCGCGAAGCAAACCGCGGAACAGGTCGGGCTGGGACGCGATATTACGAGTAAGGACGTGGTGCTCGACGAGCGCTTCGGCGGCCCGGAGTACGGCTTACCGAACGACGGCACGATGGAAGCGATCCGCCTATGCGCGCGTTTGGAGGGCGTATTGACCGACCCCGTCTACGAAGGCAAATCCATGCACGGCATGATCGAGATGGTGCGCAACGGCGAATTCCCCGAAGGTTCGCGCGTTCTGTATGCGCACCTCGGCGGCGTGCCGGCGTTGAACGGCTACAGCTTTATTTTCCGCAACGGCTAAACGAGGCGCTTCCTCAGGTGCTCCCTCAGGAATTCCACGAACGCCCGAATCGTGAGGGAGCTCTGCCTGTGCTGCGGATAAACCGCGTAGACGCTCGTGGCGGTAGGCAGGAATGCTTCGAGCACCGGCACGAGCTGACCGCTTTTGAGCGCGTCGGCAACGATAAAGTCAGGAAGCCGAACAATTCCCAGGCCCGCGACCGCCGCATCGCGCACCAGTTCGCCATTGTTGGCGCGCAACGGACCGTGGACCTCGACGCCCTTCGTCGCGCCATCGACGACAAACTCCCAGCTCACGGCGCCGCCGTGGCCATACAACAGGCACGCATGGCGCTCCAGGTCAGCGGGCACCTTAGGCGCGCCACGACGCCGCAAATAACCAGGACTGCAGCAGGCCACCATCCGGATATCCACGAGCTTCTGCCCGATCAGCGTGGAATCCGGCAAGGTGCCGATGCGGATCGCCATGTCGAAGCCCTCGCCGACCACGTCGACGGTGCGGTCGCTCAATTCCATCTCGAAGCGCACGTCGCCGTGCTCGCGCAGGAACATCGCCACCAGCGGCGACAGATGCGCCATGCCGAACGACATCGGCGCGCTCACGCGTAACAGCCCGCGCGGCCCGGCACGGCGCAGCGACATGGCCTGCTCGGCGTCTTCCACTTCGCCGAGAATGCGTTTGGCGCGCTCGTAGAACTCCTGCCCGAGGTCGGTCACGGCCAGCTTGCGCGTGTTGCGGATCAGCAATTGCACACCGAGCGTTTCCTCCAGCGCCATCACCCGGCGGCTGACGAACTGCTTCGACAGCGACAGCCGGTTGGCGGCCGCCGTGAAGTTATGCGCGTCGACCGTGGCCACGAAGATCCGCATGTCATCGAGTTGCATCGTATTGTCTACTCCACAGTGACAGTGTTTCCGGTTTGATGGCGATTATACCCATCCGGATTGACCTACACTCTCATTCATGGATCGCGGACAAACATCTGGCCGGATCGCACAACCCAAGGAGAAAAAAGATGCTTGAAATCAGACATGCCAATCAACGCGGCCGCGCGGAGCACGGCTGGCTCAGCTCGCGTCATACGTTTTCCTTCGCTAACTATCACGATCCGAAGCAGAATGGCTTTTCCGACCTGCTCGTGATCAACGACGACCGTGTCGCGCCGGCGCAAGGTTTCGGCAAGCATCCGCACCGCGACATGGAAATCTTTTCGTACGTGCTGGAAGGCGCGCTGGAGCACAAGGACACGATGGGCACCGGTTCGGTGATCGTGCCTGGCGACATCCAGTTGATGAGCGCGGGAACCGGCGTCGCGCACAGCGAGTACAACCATTCGAAGAGCGACCCGGTGCACTTCCTGCAAATCTGGATCGCGCCGGGGCAAAAGGGTACGGCGCCGCGTTATCAGCAGCGTCACTTCGGCGCGGACCATAAGCGCGGCGTATTGCGCCTCGTGATCTCGCCGGACGGCGCGGACGATTCGCTGGTGGTGCAGCAAGACGCGCGGGTCTATGCCGGTCTCTTCGACGGCGATGAAACGGCGCGGCTCGAACTGGCCAGCAATCGCTATGCGTATGTCCACGTCGCGCGCGGCAGCGTGAGCGTGAACGGCGTCGAGTTCAAGGAAGGCGACGGCGCGCGTGTGCGCGGCGAAGAAGCGTTGACCTTCACGCAAGGCCACGACGCGGAAGTCCTGGTGTTCGACTTGCGCGACATCGAAATGTCGGAGTTGTGGGCTTAAGCGGTTGAATGAGCTTAGTGCGGGCTCGCCGGAGAACATTCCGGCGAGCCGCCCTCTTCCTACCTTGTTGAGAAAAAATCATGCGCTATACGCTGTTTGAAAATCAGAAAGACGCGGTCATCCTCGTCGCCCGCATCCTGTTGATGGTGCTGTTCGTCATGTTCGGCTGGTCGAAGCTCGCCGGCTTTTCCGGCACCGTGGCCTATATGACGTCGAGCGGCGCGCCGGTGCCCGAGTTGTCGGCGGTGATCGCCGTGGTGATGGAGTTTGTCGTGGGCATCGCGCTGCTGGTCGGTTTCTATACGCGGCCGCTTGCCTTGCTGCTCGCGGTTTATACGCTCGGCGCCGCGTTCATCGGCCATCATTACTGGAACATGACCGGCGCGGTGCAGTACGACAATATGATTCACTTCTACAAGAACATCAGCATCATCGGCGGATTATTGCTGTTGGGTGTGACGGGCGCCGGGAAGTATTCAATCGACCGGCGTTGAATCTACTGTCTTGCACGGCACGCCAGAAAGAAAGCCGCCCGGTTGACGCCGCGCGGCTTTTTTCTCGTATTGCGCGGTTCACGCTAGCCCGCGAACGCGCTTGCGAATGGCCCGGTGGATATTCGACTGCGCCATGTCGCCACGATAGTGCGCGGCAGAAACGCCCAGAACGATTCGCCATAGCGCGCACTGGCCGGATCGGATGGCGTCGCCACCCGCACGTAATGCCCACGATTGTGCTCGACGAAAAAATGGCCGTAAGCGACCGGCGCCAGCGTGATTCTGGCGAGCCATCGCTCGAAGCGATCGGTCTTGTGGCCGAGTTCGTGCGCCGTGTTGATCGACACGCCAATTGCCGCGTGGAGTGAGAGCGAGAGCGCGAAGCCCTGATAGTCGTGCCACGTCATCGCAGGCGTGCCCACGATCCATAAACCACAAACAAAAACGGCGGCCCAAAGGCCGCCGTCCACTACTCACACAATCGCATCAGGCCACTACTTCAGCCTCAGCTTCTCCAACCACTTCCACTTCTTCACTATTGCGGATCAGATGATCGAACGCGGAGAGCGATGCCTTCGCGCCTTCGCCCACGGCGATCACGATCTGCTTGAACGGCACCGTGGTCACGTCGCCGGCGGCGAACACGCCCGGCACCGACGTCGCGCCGCGTGCATCGACGACGATCTCGCCGTGCTTCGACAACTCGACCGTGCCCTTGAGCCATTCGGTGTTCGGCACGAGGCCGATCTGCACGAACACGCCTTCCAGTTCGATCTGCTTCACTTCGCCCGAACGCAGATCTTTGTAGACCAGACCGTTGACCTTCTTGCCGTCGCCGGTGATTTCCGTGGTCTGGGCCTGCGTGACGACGGTCACGTTCGCGAGGCTGCGCAGCTTGCGTTGCAGCACTTCGTCGGCACGCAGCGTCGCGCCGAACTCGAACAGCGTCACTTCACGCACGATACCCGCGAGGTCGATCGCCGCTTCGACGCCGGAATTGCCGCCGCCGATCACCGCGACGCGTTTGCCCTTGAACAACGGACCATCGCAGTGCGGGCAGTAAGCCACGCCATGATTGCGGTACTCGCGCTCGCCCGGCACGTTGATTTCGCGCCAACGCGCGCCCGTCGCCAGAATGATGGTCCTGGCCTTGAGCACCGCGCCGTTTGCCAGACGCACTTCGTTGATGCGGCCCGGGATCAGCGCTTCGGCACGCTGCACGTCCATGATGTCGACTTCGTAGCTCTTCACATGCTGCTCGAGCGCCGTGGCGAACTTCGGACCTTCAGTTTCCGTCACGGAGACGAAGTTCTCGATGGCCAGCGTGTCCAACACCTGCCCGCCGAAGCGTTCCGCCACCACGCCCGTCGCAATACCCTTGCGCGCCGAGTAAATCGCCGCAGCCGCGCCCGCAGGACCGCCGCCGACGATCAGCGTATCGAACACGGGCTTCTTTTCCAGTTCCTTCGCGGCACGCGCACCGGCGTTGGTATCGAGCTTCGCAAGGATTTCCTTCACGCCGCTGCGGCCCTGGCCGAACACTTCGCCGTTCATGAACATGGTCGGTACCGCCATGATCTGGCGCGCTTCGACTTCGTTCTGGAACAGCGCGCCGTCGATCGCCACGTGGCGGATGCGCGGGTTGATCAGCGCCATCACGTTCAGTGCCTGGACAACTTCCGGGCAGTTCTGGCATGACAGCGAAAAATACGTTTCGAATTGATAGTCGCCGTCGAGGTTGCGGATCTGTTCGATCACGGCGTCTTCGAGCTTGACCGGATGGCCGCCGACCTGCAACAGCGCAAGCACGAGCGACGTGAATTCATGACCCATCGGAATGCCGGCGAAACGGATGCCCGTATCCTTGCCCGGCTCGCCGATCGAAAACGACGGCTTGCGCTCGGCGTCGCCACGACGCTCGATCACGTTGACGCGCTCCGACAACGTCGCGATATCGTTCAGCAATGCCAGCAGCTCTTGCGATTTCGCGCTGTCGTCGAGCGACGCGACGATCTCGATAGGCCTGCTAACCTTTTCGAGGTACGTTTTCAACTGAGTCTTGAGATTGGCATCAAGCATGGCTATTCGATTCCGTGACGATGGGTGTTGGGTTCCCGGCGCCGCACGCTTCCGGATAGGATAGGTGCGGCCCGGGGACGTGCGAACCACTGTAAGAAGCGGTCCGCACGGTGATGCGCCGCGAGGCGCTAACTGCGTAAGGTGGTGAGACCTTAGATTTTGCCGATCAGGTCGAGCGACGGGGTCAGCGTTTCTGCGCCCGGCGTCCACTTGGCGGGGCACACTTCACCCGGGTGAGCCGCGATGTATTGCGCAGCTTGCACCTTGCGCAACAGCTCGCCGGCGTCACGGCCGATGCCGTTGTCGTGAATTTCGGCCAGCTTGATTTCGCCTTCCGGGTTGATCACGAACGTGCCGCGCAGTGCCAGACCTTCTTCTTCGATCAGCACGTCGAAGTTGCGCGAGATTGCCAGCGTCGGGTCAGCGAGCATCGGGTACTTGATCTTCTGGATCGTGTCCGACGTGTCGTGCCATGCCTTGTGCGTGAAGTGCGTATCGGTCGACACGCTGTAGATTTCGACGCCGAGCTTCTTGAATTCGGCGTAACGATCGGCCAGGTCGCCCAGTTCGGTCGGGCACACGAAGGTGAAGTCAGCCGGGTAGAAAACGAAAACCGACCACTTGCCCTTCAGGCTTTCTTCGGTGATGGTCTGAAAATCGCCATTGTGATAAGCCTGTGCCTTAAACGGTTTGACTTGACTGTTGATGATCGGCATTTACTGAGTCCTCTTTCGAAGTGGTTGGAAAGTGGAGTCAGTATGTCAGACGACGCTTAATAGGTAAAGCGGTGTGTTTTAATGGTAGCGATAGTCTGACGCTATTTATCTCGCTACGCCTGCCTATCACGCCGTGGATCAGTCCTTCAGAAGCCGCCAGAGGGTAGTGCGGCCGATTCCTAGCGCCCGGCTGGCCGCAGCGCGGTTGCCGCCAGCCTGTTCGAGGGCGTGGAGAACGTCCTCGCGGGTCGGGCTGCTGCGGTTCGGGGCGGGTTCAGCGGCGGCATTCGCGCCGTTTGTACCGTTTTTTGTGCCAATGGTGCCGTTAGTGCTCGCATTAAAGGCCGCCGCCTGCCTCATGCGCCCAAATTCCGGAAACACCGCCTGCCAATCCTGACCGGCAACGCCCGCTGCGTCGCCGAGATAGATCGCGGCGCGCGTCAGCAGATTTTCCAGCTCCCGCACGTTGCCGGGCCACGCGTACTGCTCGAACAGGGGCGCGAGAAACGCCAGCACCCGCTCGAGCGCGGCCTCCGACAACCCATATTGAAGCGCGCTGCGGCTCAACAAGTGCCGCGCCAGTTGCGGAACATCGTCGCGCCGTTCGCGCAACGGCGGCAATTCTATCTGAAGCAGGTTCAGACGAAAATACAAATCCGCGCGAAACGCGCCCTGCTCGACGAGCGCGTGCAGATCTCGATGAGTGGCGGCGATCACCCGCACGTCGACCGGCGTGGCGCGTCCCGAGCCGAGCTTCATCACCTCGCGCTCCTGCAGGACCCGCAGCAGACGGCTCTGCAGCGCCGCCGGCATCTCGCCGATTTCGTCGAGGAAGATCGTCCCCGTGTGGGCGATTTCGAACAGCCCCGGCTTGCCGCCGCGCCGCGCGCCCGTGAACGCGCCTTCCTCGTGGCCGAACAGTTCGCTCTCGATCAGGCCTTCCGGCAGGGCCGCGCAGTTGAACGCGACGAACGGATTGCCGCGCCGCCGGCTGGCGTTGTGGATGCCTTGCGCGACCAGCTCCTTGCCGGTTCCGCTTTCGCCGCTCAGGAGCACGGTCGCGTCGTGCGCCGCGCCTGCGCGCGCCAGCCGCCGCACGCGCTCGAGCGCCGCCGAGTTGCCGATCAGATCGTCCAGTTGATGCCGCGCGACCAGATGCTTCGGCCGCTGGCTGGTGCGCAGCGACCGGTCGATCCGCTGCGCGATCAGTGCGTCCTGCAAGGTCACCACGGAGCCGGAGCGCACGCCCTGCTCCACGATCGGCACGCAATTGACGATCAGCGCGCGTCCGCCGATCTGCTCGATACGCTCCTCGATCGGCAGGTCGTGCTCGAGCGTCTCACGCAGCAACGGCCCGACGGCGCGTTCGACTTGCGCCGGCACGTCCTGGTCGCGGTCGAGACCCAGCAGATCGAGCATGGCCGGATTGACGGCTTCGACCTGGCCGGCATCGTCGAAAGCGGCGACGCCGTCGCGCAGATGCGCCACGATCGTGTTCAGGCGAACGCGCTTCGATTCCTTCTGGCGGCTCACGCGCGCCAGTTCGACCGAGCGCTCGAACGCTTCTTCGACCGCCCCGAGCGAGTACAGGAAAACGCTCGCGAGGCCGGCCTGCTGGGCGAAGTCGCAAGCCATGCCGGGCCCGATGATGACGCTGCAGCCTTCTGCGGCGAGGCTGTCGACGGCGAGCCGCACTTCGTCGATCGAACGGTAGGCGCGCTGTTTCAGGCTGACTTTCAGCCACGCGCTCAGATCGGCCAGTTCGTGCGAGATCGTTTCGTGCAGCACGAGGCCGATCTGGGCGTTCGGCCACGTGGTCGTGGCGCGGGTGATCGCGCTCAGCACGTCGAAACCGTTCACCTTGACCATCACGACCGGCACGTTCAGGTTGTCGCGCAGGTAGGCGCCGTTCGATCCGGCGGCCAGCACGACATCGACCGAGCCTGCGTCCACGTAGGCCTGCAAGGCCGTGACGGCCGCGCTGTAGCCTTCCCGGACCGAGAAGAATTTTGCGCGCCCGGCGTAGCGCGGCGCGACGGTCTCGCAAAGCGACTGCAACCGGCTGATACTCACCAAGGCAATGCCTGGGCGGCCCGGATCGGAATTCGCAAGGGACGACGTGAAAGTGGACATCGCGGCACTCGGTCTATGTTGAAACGTTCCATGGAACGTTTCATGGAACAGTACGCTCATTGTGCCACAGACCGCCGCGCCGCCGCCTTCCAGCTAACTTGTTGATTGTTTGGGACAAACCACCAAGGCCGCGAAATGGCACGCTTCCTGCGATTTCTCGTTCGCGCCATTTATCCGACTTTCCTGAAAGGAGACACACCGTCATGACCACATCCGCCACCCGCCGCGCCGCCTTCCGCGCCAAAGTCAACGAACGCCAGGGCCTGCTCGTGCCCGGTGCCTTCAATGCGATGAGCGCCCGTGTAATCGAAGACGCCGGTTTCGAGGCGATCTACATCACGGGCGCCGGCGTCACCAATATGTCGCTCGGCCTGCCCGACCTCGGCTTCATCGGTCTTGCCGAAGTTGCCGAACATACGGCGCGGATTCGCGACGCGGTCGCGCTGCCGCTGATCGTCGACGCCGACACCGGCTTCGGCAATGCGCTGAACGTGCGCCAGACGGTACGCGTGCTCGAGCGCAGCGGCGCCGACGTGATCCAGTTCGAAGACCAGATCATGCCGAAGAAATGCGGCCACTTCTCCGGCAAGGAAGTCGTCAGCGCGAGCGAGATGGTCGGCAAGATCCGCGCGGCCGTCGATGCCCGCGAAGACGGCAATCTGCAGATCATGGCGCGCACCGACGCGGCCGCGGTGCACGGCATCGAGGACGCGATCGAGCGCGGCCATCGCTTCATCGAAGCCGGCGCCGACATTCTCTTTATCGAAGCGACCGAATCGCTCGCCGACATCGAACGTTTGCCGGCGCTGTTCGACAAGCCGCAACTGATCAATATCGTGATCGGCGGCAAGACGCCCGTGCAATCGCGCGAGGCGTTAGCCAAGGTCGGCTACGGCATCGTGCTGTACGCGAACGCGGCGCTGCAAGGCGCGGTGCTCGGCATGCAACGCGCGCTCGGCACGCTGAAGAGCAATGGCCGGCTCGACGAGGACGCCACGCTGGTCGCGCCGTTCAGCGAACGCCAGCGGCTCGTCAACAAGCCGCTGTACGACAAGCTCGATCGCGAGTACGCCGCGAAAGACTGAGCGGCGCAGAGAAAACAGTATTTCCGGTAGATGGGCGGATGGGCGCTCCCGCTTGCGGGCACGCCGCGTCCGCCTGCCGTCGTCAACGGTATGGCGCCGTTTATTGCGTTAGGATTCAGGGCTAGCAGTCGTTTGCGACTGCCGGCGTGCCATCTTCGATGGCTTCGCCGGCGCGTCAACTGCGGCCGCGATCCTGTCGCTCGTCCGCCTCGTCCGGATACCGGAAACACGTTTTCAAAAGGTAGTCGCAAGAACATGAAGGCCAAACCATCGCGCGCAAAGCGCCGGCACCGCATCGGCGCTGATACGCGTTCGCACGACACTGCAGGCAGCGCGGCGGGAGCAGCGCAATGAGCGGCAGCGACACGCGCAACGCGCACATCGGCTGGCTGCCGTATATCGTCGCGGCCACCTTCTTCATGGAGTACCTCGACACCACGGTGATCGCCACCGCGTTGCCGCAGATGGCGCACTCGTTCGGCGTCGGTCCCAACAGCCTCAGTCTCGGCATGACGGCCTACATGCTGGCGCTGGCGATCTTCATCCCGGCCAGCGGCTGGGTCGCCGACCGCTGCGGCTCGCGCACGGTGTTCTTCAGCGCGATCGGCGTGTTCACCGTGGCTTCCGTGTTGTGCGGCCTGTCGCAGAACGTCACCGAGTTCACCGCTGCTCGTCTTTTGCAAGGCATGGGCGGCGCGATGATGGTGCCGGTGGGACGGCTGATCGTGGTCCGCAGCACCGAAAAAAGCCGCATGATGCAGGCGATCTCGACCATCACGTGGCCGGCGATTGCCGCGCCGGTGGTCGGGCCGCCGATCGGCGGTTTCATCACGACCTACGCGTCGTGGCGCTGGATCTTCCTGCTCAACGTGCCGTTCGGCCTCGCGGCCATGGCCGTTGCGCTCGCGCTGGTGCCGAACCTGCGCGGCACCGATCGCAAGCCGCTCGACGTGGTCGGCCTGCTGCTGAGCGGCACGACGTTGACGGCGATTCTCTACGGCGCGGAGTTGGCGAGCCAGCCCGGCGAGAATCCGTGGATCGCCGGCGCGATCATCCTCGGCGGCTTGCTGATGGGCGTGGTGGCGTTCAAGCATGCGAAGCGTCATCCGCATCCGCTCGTCGACGTCTCGACGCTGAAGATTCCGACCTTCTCCGTGACGGTGGTGACGGGCTCGTTCACGCGCATCGGCATCGGCGCGGTGCCTTATCTGATGCCGCTGCTGTTCCAGGTGGGCTTCGGCTTGTCGGCGTTTAAGTCGGGGCTGCTGCTGCTCGCAAGCGCACTCGGCAACCTCGGCATGAAAGCGCTGACCACGCGCATCCTGCAGCGTTACGGTTTTCGCATGGTGTCGATCGTCGACGTGACGGTGGCCGGCGTGTTCATCATCGCGTGCGGATTGCTGAGCCCGAACGTGCCGCTCGCGCTGGTGCTGTTCGTCGTGTTCATCTACGGCGTGGCGCGTTCGATGCAATTCTCGACGCTCGCCACGCTCGCCTATGCCGACGTCGCGCAACCGCAGATGAGCGCGGCGAGCACGCTGTGGAGCGCGGCCGCGCAGATGACGATTGGTCTCGGCATCGCCTTCGGCGCCGTGTCGCTGCGGGCGGCGGCCTTCTTCAACGGTGAGACCACGGGCCGCGTCTTCACGCTCGACGATTTCCGCCTCGCGTTTCTGTTCGCGGGCCTGGTGACGCTGGCATCCGTGATCGGCTACATGGGTCTTGCACGCGATGCCGGCCAGAGCATCGGCGGCGGTTCGCGCGGCAGCGAAGATCCGGCGAAGGGTTGACGGCGAAGCACTCTGATAAAACGGGCGGAGATACGCGGTGCAAGCACAAGAACTGACGTTTTCGAATAACAAGGCCGATCTCGACATCGAGATGGTCTACACGTTCCTGTCGCAAGAAACTCCGTGGGCCAAGGGCATGCCGCGCGAAACGTTCGAGCGGGCCATCGCGGGCTCGATGTGTTTCGGCGGCTATATCGATGGCAGGCAGATCGCGTTCGCGCGCCTGATCACGGACGAGGCGACCTTCGCGTACCTGTGCGACGTATTCGTGCTGCCGGACTATCGCGGCCAGGGACATGCGTCGGCGTTGATGAAGCACGTTTTCGCCAGCCCCTCGCTGCAGGGCCTGCGAAGAATCGTGCTGGTGACGACGGACGCGCATCGCGTGTACGAGCCGCACGGCTTCACCGGACTCGCGACGCCGGAGCGTTACATGGAGCTGCACAACCCGGACGTCTACAAGACGGCCTGAGCGCGGCGCGCGGCGCGAACCTCGCGGCGCTGTCATCGGCGTGCCACGTTGGACGGTTAATTTGCTGCGGGAACACAAACCGCAAAAACAGCAAAAACCGTCCCTAGCCCATGCCACAGCATTTCGCGCGCGAGTCCCGCAGTGATTCCGTCAATGGCGGCCGCCTTGTTTAAGGCCGCCTCCGCCAGCGCGCTGCTCAATGCCTTCCTTTCGGCGATGCAGATCGCCATCGGCCTCATGGCGCATTCGGACGGGCTCTTTGCCGACGGCGTGCACACCTTGAGCGACCTCGCCGCCGACGGCGTCGTGCTGATCGTGCTGTACCTCACTACGCGACACCAGCGTACGAAGCTGCGCGATGCTGGCCACAGCGCCGACACCGGCATCGAGCAGGCGCTGGCCGCGCTGTTCATCGCCGCCGTATTGATGATCACGGCCGCCGACATGCTCTGGACCAGCATCGCGCAGACCTCGACGCTGAGCGGCGGCACCGCGATGCATATCGGCGCGCTGGCCGTGAGCGGCTTCGTGATGCTCGCCAAGGAAGCGCTGTTTCGCTATATGCGCGCCGAAGGCGCACGCACGGGTTCAGCAATTTTGCTGGCCAGCGCATGGCATGCGCGCGTCGACGCGGTGTCGGCGCTGGTGGCGACGTTGGGACTCGCCGGCAGTCTGGCCGGCATGCCGATGCTCGATCACATCGCCGGCGCGGCGATCGGCCTGATGATCATGCGCATGGGCTACGCAAGCGGCCGCGGCGCGTTGAAGCAACTGTTCGCCGGCGCGCCGGGCAACGCGCCCGCCGGCCAGCCGGTTGAATAGAATCTGGAATCGGTTTGCGTCAGCCGTAAGCGCGTTCGCGCATCCACTTCGTCATGATCCATTTGTCGCCGCCGAGCACCGGCGCGCCGCCATGCAAGGTCAGCGGATCGAGTTGACGCTGGCCGTTCATATAGCGGAAATACACCGCGCCGCCCTGCCTTGCCGCGACGGACATGCCCGCTTCGGGAAAGATGGTTTCGCCGCCGTCGGGCACGTCATTCAGATAGATCACCAGCGTGGCGACACGCTGGCCGCCCTGCGCGGTATGCACCGCGCTGCCGGGTTGATCGGGCGGGAAATAGTCGAAATGCGGGCGGTATTCGCCGGTCGTGCCGTAGTGCAGAATCTGCAGCCCTTCGCCATTTTCGACCGGCCAGTTCATCAGACTCGAAATGCGCCGGTCCATCCGTTCGATGAACGCGTCTTCGCCGCGCTGATACCAGATGCCCTCGCTGGTGCGATTGCGGATCACGTCTTCCTTGCCGGTATCGGGATTGACCGTGGTGGAGCGCTTTAACCGATGCCGCGAGCGCTCGATCATCTCGGCGCATTCGTCCGGCGACAACACGTCGCCGAATACGATCACTTGCGGCCGCTCGCAGCGCATCAGCACACGCACGTCACGATCGTACGCGCGGATCACATTGCCGCGCGCGACGGGCGGGTCGTCGTATTGGTAAGTCTGTGGCGCGGCTTTGGCGAGCGCCGCCTCGGTCGCGGCCGCCGCGGCAAAGGCCGGATTCGCCGGATTAGCCGGGTCCTGGCCGAAGGTTTTGTGCACGGCCGCGCGCGCGGCGTCGGTGGCGAAACCGGCCTGCACCATGGCGTCGACCATCGAATCGGGACTGCAGCCGCGCGCCACGTTGCTGCTCAGCCACTCTTCCCATGCGGCATCCACTACTGGCATAGCATTCCTCATTCGTCCGCTTGAAGAAATTCAGCATCACGTGGCTGAATGATAGCAAGCGGGCGTGGCTCGGCCGGGGTCAAGCCGCAGATCAACCGCGCTGCTGCCGGCGCCGGTAGAGGTCGAGTCCCTTTCGCGCCTGCGCCCGAATGGCGCGCTGCACGAGCGGCGACCAGCCGAGCAGCGTCCCTTTGAGGCCGAGCGCCTGGCGCGTCCAGCTCCACAAGTCAAAGCTGTCGCGATGTTCGACGATGCGGCCATCGCGGAACACGAAACGGGCATCGATGCGGTTGACCACCGCGCGCCCCGTCTGACTGAAGAGATAACTGGCCACCCAGTGGGCGCGGCCGCTGCGGTCGTCCGCTTCGACGTCCTCGAACGTCAGCGAGAAGTCCTGTGCGCGGGCCACCAGCATGCGCCACATGTCGCGCGCTTCCTCGCCGCGCAACTCGCCGAACGCGGGGTCGCTGAAGACAACGTCGTCCGCGTAACAGGCCACCATGGTTTCGGCGTCGCGTTGCTGAAACGCCGTGTAGAAACGCTGGATCAGTTCGGTGTTGGTGTTGGGATGGCTCATTGTTTTGATATCGTGCGATGCCCGTGTTTGAAGTCGATCCGGAAAAGGCGCCCGGCGACCATTCGACGGCGGGCACGCCGCACACGATATCGGAAAACTGAGCCCAACGGGCGACGCGGCGTGCCTACCCGTTCGAGGCCGCGCCACGCATCCGCGCGGCCTCGCTTTTGCCGGCCAGCAGCCAGACACCGGCCGCGATCGACACCGCAATGAAAGCGGCCAAACCCAGCGCGGCGGCAAAGCCGCTCGCAAAGCTCGCATGCGCAGCCGACATCAGCGTGGCCCGTACGGCGGGCGGCAAGCTCGCCGTGGCCTGCGCCGTATCGCCGGCCAACACGCGCGACATGAAGCCGGCGTCGAGCGCGGTTTTCACCTCGGGCGTCAGCGGCGCCGCGGCGAGGAATGCCGTGTGAGTGCGCGCCGCGAGCACCGCGCCGAGCACTCCGACCGACGTCACGATGGCGGTGAAGCGCGTCGTCGTGCTGATGCCGGAGGCCATGCCCGTGCGATCCGGCGGCACACAGGCCATGATCGCCTTCTGCGTGTCGCCGTTCAGAATCCCGGCGCCGAGACCCGTCACGATCATGCCGAGCGCGACCAGTGCGTAGCGTTCGTCGCTCGCGATCAACGCCGTCAACAGGTTGCCGAAGGCGATCAGCAGCAAGCCCATCGACAGCACGGCCATGCTCGAAACACGCCTGCCGAGCGCGGCACCGATGTACGGGCCGATCACCATCGACAGCGCGAACGGCAGCATGCCGACGCCCGCGGCCACCGCCGACAGACCGAACGCGTTCTGCAAATACAACGGCAGGAACGTCATCATCACCTGGGCGCAGGCGGCGTAACCGAACATGGCGAGCACCGCGGCGACAAAGCGCGGTTGCCGGAACAGCGCGAGATCGACCATCGCATGCGCTCGCACCCGCTGCACCTGAACGAACGCGCCGAACAACAGCACGCAGGCCGCGAGCCGCATGGCGGTCGGCCAGCTTGCGAGGCCGTCGGCCGGCACTTCGATCAACGCCCAGATGCCGAGCGCGAGCGCGCTGCCGAACAAAAGACTGCCGGCGATATCGAGCGGACCGGGTTTCGGATTGCGCGACTCGACGATTGCGCGCGACGCGCACCACACGAGCACCGCGCACACCGGCAGGTTCAGCAGAAAGATCCAACGCCAGCCGAACCATTGCGTGATGACGCCGCCGACCAGCGGCGCCACCGTGGTCGCGAGGCCCATGCAGGTGCCCCACACGGCCCAGGCGCGCACGCGGGCGGGGCCTTCGTGAAACGTGTTCGCGATGATGGCGAGCGCGGCGGTGAGCAGCATTGCCGCGCCGACGCCCTTGACCGCCCGCGCGATGTTCAGCACCGCAGCCGTCGGCGCCGCGCCGCAACCGAGCGACGCCAGAAAGAACACCGCCAGCCCGAGCAGCAGCATTTTCTTGCGGCCGACGCGGTCGGCGAGACCGCCCGCCGGCAGCAGGCACGACGCGAACGCGACCATGTACGCGCTGACGACCCATTCGACGTCGGCGAAACTCGCGTGGAACGAGCGCGCGATCGACGGCAACGACACTGCCACGACGTTGGTGTCCAGCACGATCAGCGCGCAGGTGGCCGACGCGGTGGCCAGCACGAATGCGGGGTTGGCCGGCGCCGGGCGGTGGTCTGAGGAAGGAGACGGCATAGGGAGGCGAATGGCGGCGAGTTGAGGTCGACTCAATGTTAGCGACGCCTCTATTGCCTGTCATTGGCATAAAATCACAAAATAATTAGCTTCAGTGGAAATACAGAAAACCATGCGGCAACTCGAACTCCGTCATATCCATGCCTTCGTTTGCGTCGCGAAACAGCTTCATTTCTCGCGCGCCGCCGACGAATTGGGAATCGCCGCGCCGTCGCTGACCAAGCTGATCCAGGAGGCGGAACGGCTGCTCGGCGTACGGCTCTTTCATCGCACCAAGCGCTCGGTCGCGCTGAGCGCGGCGGGCAGTGCCTATCTCGCCGAGGCGCTGGTCGCGCTCGATCACCTCGCGCGCGGCGAGGAGCGCGCGGGGCTGGCCGAGCGTGGCGAGCTCGGGCGCGTCGAAGTCGGCTATGTGGCGTCGGCGGCGTATGCGGGCGTGTTGCAGCGCGATGTCGGCGGATTTCGCGGCGCGCATCCGGGCGTCGACATTTCGATCCGCGAGGTGCCGATGGACAACGTCGCCGCCATGCTGCGCGACGGCCTGCTCGACGCCGCCTACGTGCGCCCGCCGATGCTGCTGGCCGACGGCATTCAGGCCACGACCGTGCATCGCGATCAATTCGTCCTCGCTTTGCCAACCGATTCCGCACTGGCTGCCTCACCGAGCGTCAAGCCGGCGCAATTGCGCGACCAGTGCTTCGTGCTGCCGGAACAGGAAGCCGGCACCTTCGAAGTGGCGCGGCGCGGGCGCTTCTCAGCGCGGCTCGGACCGCGCCCCGGTACGCTCGCCTCCGTGCTGGCGTGCGTGTCGCTGGGCGGCTACGTCGCCGTCGTGCCGCATACGCTGGCGGACTGCATCGCTTTGCCGGGTGTGGTGTACCGCGACATCACCGGTCAGCCCATTCCTTCGGAGATCGCGATTGCCTTCCGGAAGTACGAGCGGGCCCCGGCCGTCAAGGCGTTTCTCGACTTCGCACGGCATAAGTGACTCCGGTCTGAAGGCGGCGTGAAGCCTGTCCGACGGCTCAGGAAACGGCGTCTGTTCAACACGCCGGCCGCTTTTCGCTATATCCTGCCGAATATCACGGTAGGCTTCGTGGTGCGTGGCGGCGTGTCTTTCAGCGCTTCTGAGAGCCCCGCGCGACGAGGCGAAACGAGCCAGCAGGAGCCAGTAGCGGTGCGCAGTCGATCCATTTCATCCGCCCCGGCAAGACGCCGCGAGCGTCCGCCCAACGAGCTTTCATCGACCATCGTCGCGGTGAAGTCGGCGTCCGAGCGCGGCCGCGCCGAATCGATCCGCGATGTCGTCGACGCCTACCGGCGTCTCTACGGCAGCGTGCAGCGCTTCGTGCTGATGCTGACCGACGACCAGTTGAATTTCGCCTCGGTCGGCACGTCCGGCTCGCATTCGCTGAACCAGTTGCTGTCGATCCTCGCCGAGCGGGCGAGAGCCGCGGCGTTCGCGCGTCTGCGCGACCTCAAAGCGGCGATCGAGGAAGCGCGCTGCGCCGAACAACTGCGCGACGCGATTTTTTCCGACACCTTCAGCAACGACCTGGCTGCCCTGCGCAAGGTGGTCGCGGAACTCGAACGGCTCGACGCGGCCTTCGTGGGCCTGTGCGTCGGGCATGTGCTCGAACAGCACGCACGGGCTGCGAATGACATGAGCCCGGCGGCCGGCAAGCGCGCCGCCACCGCGCGAAGCCCTGCGGACAGGTCGGCCGTGCGGCGCAAAGCGCGCGTCGCCGAGCCCGCCCTCGCCCCCTCCAACGACTGATTAACGACAGCCGCAGATGAACGCTCTCTTTCGCCCATCGTTATATCTTTCCGAATATATCGTCGGCCGCGCTTGCGCGGCGAATGTGCGCCATGAGCTTCACCTGCACTTTCAACTCGCCTGACACCGAACCGGATTCGAGATTCCCATGCACACGCCCCCGTTCCGTCTCGCCCAGCCCGCGCGTCTGAAACTGTCCGGCGACGAGCTTGCCGGCACCGGCATGCACGTCGCCGACGCATGTTGCGCCCCCGCCAAAGTGTCGTTCTCGAACACCAAACGACGCGCGCGCCTCGCCGAACTCGACAGCCATCTGCATTGTTCGATCATCGGCACGTGTCTGAGCACGCACGAGTTGCGCAAGCTGGTGCCGAAATTCACGGGACTCGATCGCCGCGACGCGAGCGATCTGGAGATCCATCACTCGGCGGTCGAACTCGCTATCGAAGGCGGCGCGGCCGCGAAGGCGCTGCAGAAACTGCTCGACGAACACTATGCGGGCGCGATCCGCCGCTTCGACAAAGCCACCGACGACGTCGACCTGCTCAAGCTCTGGGACGAAGCGCTGAAGAGCGGCGACATCCCGCCCGCCTACTGGGCGTTGATGACGCATCCGTTTGCGACCATGCCCGTGCGCCAGAAAGCATTCGGCGAATTGCACATGCTGTCGCATCTGGTGGGCGCGGCCAATCGCGCGGACATTCGCCGGCTGGTCGCGCTGGAAGAGGAGAACGCCGCATTGAAAGAGAAAATCGAGCGTCAACAGAGCCGTTTGCAGGAACTCAGCCTGCAACGCGACGCGTCGATTGCGGCGCTCAACGAGCAGATCGCGCAGCTCACGGCGCAGACAAGCCGCCAGATCCCCGGCGATGTCGCCGGTCTCGAAGCCGAAACGCAACGGCTGCACGACAAACTGGCCGACGCCGATCAGCGCGTCGCGCTGCATACGAGCCGTCGCGAGGCCGCGGAACAGCGCGCGCTGCAGGAACAGGACGCGGCGCTCGCGCTGCGCAGAAGCCACGATCAGACGCTGACGCTGCTCAAGCTGGTGCAAAGCGAATGCGACGCCCTCGAACGCGCGACGGTAGACGCAGCGGACGCGGCGAGCGGAGCCGGCACGCGCCGGGCGAGCCTCGACAGCGTGCAAGGCAAACGGATCGCGTATGTGGGCGGCAGGCCGGGTTCCAACGCGGCGCTCAAGCGGCTGGTGGAAGCGGCCGGCGGCGAACTGATCGTGCACGACGGCGGTGTGGAAGATCGCAAGGGCCTGCTTGCCGCGGCGTTGCCGGGTGCGGATCTCGTCGTGTTTCCGGTCGATTGCATCGACCACGATTCGATGAATACGCTCAAGCGCGTCTGCGAGCGCCATCAGATCGACTATCACCCGCTGCGCACGGCGAGTGTGGCGAGCTTCGTCGAATTGATGGCGCGCCTGCACCCCGAGCAGCTTGCGCAATTGGGCAATCCGCCGCCTTCGGCGTTTTGCCTGCGTCACGGCTGAACGCACTTGCGCGACCGGGGACGCTCAGGAGCGGATCAGCCTGGTCAACTCGGCGATCTGTTTCGCGCAACTTCGCTGCGCCTCGACTTCAACGTCGCGGTACAGGCGAATGATGGTTTCGCCCACGGGCGTGAGCGTGCAGCCGCCGCCGCTCTGGCCGCCCTGCTCCGAATGCGTGGCAGGCGACTTGAGCGAACGGTTCAGTTCATCGATCAGCAGCCAGGCGCGACGGTACGACATATCGAGGCTGCGCGCCGCCGCCGAGATCGAGCCGAATTCGCGCACGGCTTCGAGCAATTCGACTTTGCCCGGCCCGAGCGCGACCGCGTCGCCGCTACGGATGCGCATTCTGAAGCGCACTTCGGGACGCGCCTTCGCGGCTTTTTTTGCCGCGGGTGCGGGTTTGGTTTTTGGGGTGTCAGCCATGCGCGAAAGCATACACGAACCGCCTCGTACTGCCACCCTGGCCGAACGGCCATCACAATCCTCCCTGAAGCTCCGGGAAGCAATGCCCGTAGTCTTCACAGCCGGGACAGCCTGGCGCCGGGCCAGGCTGCAAACCCAGTGACAACGCGCGTTGTTCAGCGAGGAACTTCTTCCACCGCAAGTTGGCGGTATTGAGCGCGACGAGCGTGGGGAAATAACGCGTCAGCATCCACGTGACTTCGTCGCGGCCGGCGAGGCCGAGGTCGCGCCACAGGTGATCCGGACGCAAACAGGCATGGGCGATGATTGCAGCTAGACACTGCGCGTCGTCTGCATGGATCGTGGCGCTAGCGTACGTGAGCAATAGCGCGTGGAGCGTGCGGACGAATTCCGCGTGCTCGCTCGAAGTGACCACGAGCGGCAACGCGGCCGGGACAGCGGCACGCGCGAAGTGCCGCGCCACCAGCGCGCGCCACGCCGGTTGCTGAAGTCCGAGCAGCGCGAGTTCGTTGCGCGCGTCGCGCTCTGCGATCAGTTTGGCGAAGAGTTGTGTGTCGGGTGATGCGGCATTAGTCGCTGCGTCCAGCCACTTTGTCATGCGCGCGGCGGTCAATGCGTCCTGCGGCAACGACAACGACCGCACCCACAAAGGCGCGTCTTCGCCAGTTGCGGCAACACCAACAACGCGTGCAAGCGGATCGTCAGACATGGCGGCAACGTGATAAGGATCAGCGACCCATGTTACGCCTACCGGCTGTGCCTCGCGTTCACCTACGCCAACGGTCCCAACACATGCGCCTCGATCCGCGCGAGCCGTTTGACATGGCGCGGCGCGGGCAGGATGTCGGATCCGGAAAACAGAATCGGCGCGCCGTCTTCAGCGTCGAGCGCTCGGCCGCCGCATTCGTAGGCGACCATCACGTTCTCGCCGATCGGCGTGTTGAAGAGTTCATGCCACGAAAACGTCACGACATAGCCGTCGTGCCCCACCGCGACGAACACCGTGCGCTTGAATTCGCCCGGCACGCTATTCGGCAAGCCCGCTTCCGTGATCAGCGTCGTCAGGCGCACGCCGCGATACGGCTCGACGCTGCGAATAAAGCGGTTGGTCGTATAGCAACGCAGATCGAACGGCGTGGCCACCACGCTTTCGTAGCGTTTGAGTTCATCGAGCCCGAATGAAAGCGGCCGCTGGAATCGTCCGCTCAGGACGAGCGCGCTGTCGACAGCGGGCGCGGCAATCACATTCACACTATCCATATCCGTTTATCTCCAGCATGTGCGCCTGAGCGGCTTGTTCACCCGTTATGTCCGTGTGTATATTACGCTGCGATGGCGGCTTGCGCGCAAAACCGCGTCGATACGCGTCATATCGCCGGGAATATAGCCCGGCCTCACCTTCATTCATAACAATCACGGCACGCGTGGGCGCGCCGGCATACGGCCGGTGCGCAGCCGGGCTGCTCAGGAGATCACATGCGCTTCTCACCCGCCTGGCGACGCACCACGTGTCTCGCTTTCGTCTCCCTCGGCCTGATCGCGGCGCTCGCCGGTTGTGGCGGCGACGAGATTACCGCCACGCCGCAAAAGGTCGCCGTCAGCGCGTCGCCGAACGGCATCGCGGTGCGCGCGGCGGACGGCGCCGTCTTCATCACCGACGACCAGACCAATAGCGTGCTCTCCTCGCCCGACGGCCGCACGTTCGCGCATTACGCGAGTGTGCCGGCGGTGGCCGGCCAGTCGAACAGCCTGAGCCAGTTGAGCTTCGCCGACGCGTCCACGCTGATGATCGAACGCTTCGGCTTCGGCACGGCGAGCGCGGTGTTCAGCATCACGGGCGTCGATGCGATCGCGGCGCTGAGCGGCCCGGATCCGGCGCGCCGCCGCCTCGGCCTGATCTCGATTGGCTCCAATCGTTTGCTCTCGACGTGGTTCGTCAAAATCGGCAGCAATCCGCTGCAAGGCGGGCTGAGTCTCATCACATACGATCCGGCCGCTCACACGGCGGTCGAGCGCGATCTGCTGAGCGGACTCGGCAAGCCGGTCGGGATCGCCGTGTCGGGCGACGCGGTCTACGTCTCCGACCAGGCCAACAACGACATCGTCAAAGCGAGTCTGAGCGCGTTGCTGGGCGGATCGCAGGCCGTGACGCCGAGCGGCACATTCGTGCGGATCACCAGCCCGGACTTGATGGCCGTCGACGCGGGCGGCAAGCTATACACCAAATGCAATACCACCGGCCTGTGCCGGATCGCGCCGGACGGCACGATCAGCGTGCTTGCAAACGACTTTCAGGACGCCCGCGGCGTAGCCGTCGACGCGCCGCGCGGCCGGCTGTACGCCATCGACCGCGCCGCCAGTGCGAGTGGCACCAGTTACGTGCGCAGCTTCCCGCTTGACTGATGCAGAGCGGCGTCGTCACACAAGATAATGCGATGACGTCGTAATATAGCGCTCTTAATAACGTATCGGGGTTATCGCATGATTCGCAAGCTGCTCGCTTCTCTCGTCGTTCCTCTCGTGGTCGTTACCGGCATCGTGACGGCCGCGCCTGCTTTCGCGCAGGACAACACGGTCAACGTGCTGTACGCCGGCTCGCTGGTCAATCTGATGGAGCGCAGCATCGGCCCGGCATTCGAGAAGGCCACCGGCCAGCATTTCCGCGGCTACGCGGCGGGCTCGAACAAGATCGCCAACGAGATCAAGGGCAAGCTGCGCCGCGGCGACGTGTTCATCAGCGCGAGCCCCAAGGTGAATGACAGTCTGACCGGCGCGGCGAATGGCGATCACGTCACGTGGTATGTGAATTTCGCCGAATCGCCGTTGATGATCGGCTACAACCCGCAGAGCAAGTTCGCGCCGCAGTTCAAGAGCAAGCGCTGGGACCAGGTGCTGCAGGAGCCGGGCATCCGCATCGGCCGGACCGACCCGAAGCTCGACCCGAAGGGTGCCTTCACCGTCGAGATGGTGACCAAGGCGGCTGAGCTCTACCACCAGCCGGACCTCGTCGAGAAGACGCTCGGCGCGGCGGAAAACCCCGACCAGGTTTTGCCCGAGGAAACGCTGGTTGGCCGCCTGCAATCCGGCCAGCTCGACGCCGGCTTTTTCTATTCCACCGAAACGTCCGATCTGAAGATTCCGGCGATCCGCCCCGCACCCGAATTGCAGGCCAAGGCCAGCTACACGCTGACAATTCTCAGCGACGCGCCGAACCGTGAAGGCGCAAGCAGCTTCGTCGACTTTCTGTTGAGCGCGAAAGGCCGCGCGCTGCTCAGGCAACATGGCGTGGACGTCATCAAACCCACGGTAAGCGGCAACGGGCAAGCCATGCCGCCTTCGGTGCAAGCCGTGATCGACGCCGCCGCGCAGTAAGCGCGGTGAAACGTACCGCTGCGCGTCCGCTGCTGTGGCTGGCGGCGCTGCTGGCCGTCTATCTGTGCGCTCCGTTCGTTGCGAGCGTGCCGCAGCTCGGCGCGGCGGACTGGGCGAATGTCGATTGGCGCGCGACGTGGTCGGCGGTCGGCATCTCGGCGGCGAGCGCGAGCGTGGCCTCGCTCGCGATTCTGCTGGGCGGCGTGCCGCTCGGCTATTTCCTCGCGCGTTCGACTTCGCGCAAGGTGGCGCTGCTCGGCTTCGTCGTGCAGTTGCCGCTGGCGTTGCCGCCGCTCACCAGCGGCGTGCTGCTGCTGTTTCTGCTCGGGCCGTATAGCTGGGTTGGCCGCTTCACCAATGGCGTGCTGACGGATTCGTTCGCCGGCATCGTGCTCGCGGAAGTCTTCGTCGCCGCGCCCTTCCTGATCATTGCCGCCAAGTCCGCGTTCACCGCCGTCGACCCGGTGCTCGACGACGTGGCCGCGACGCTCGGCCATCACGCCGGCAGCCGTTTTTTCCGCGTCATGTTGCCGGTCGCGTGGCCAGCGATTCGCGCGGGACTCGCGCTCGCGTGGCTGCGCGCGTTCGGCGAATTCGGCGCGACCGTGATGGTGGCCTATCACCCGTATTCGTTGCCGGTCTATACGTACGTCGTATTCGGCGGCCAGGGGTTGCCGGCGATGATGCCCCTGCTGCTGCCGACACTCGCCATCGCGATCGTCTGCGCGGCGCTGACGATTTACAGCCTTCGGCAAAAGACCACGCTCGAGCAAACCGAAAACGGCGACGACGCGCTCGAACCCGGCGCGGACCTGACGGCGAGCCGCGGCGAAACCGCGGACCTGCGCCTCGCTTTCCATTTGCAACGCCGGCTGGGCGCGTTCGATCTCGACATCGCATGGACGCCGGTCACGCGACGCCTCGCGATCATCGGGCCGTCGGGCTCGGGCAAGTCGTTGGCGCTGCGTCTGATCGCGGGGCTCGAATCCAACGCGTCGAGCAGCGTGACACTCGGCACGACGCCATTGAACACGCTGCCGCCCGAGCGCCGGCAGATCGGTTATATGCCGCAAGACTACGGCCTGTTTCCGCATATGACGGTGGCGCAGCAACTGGCCTTTCCCGTCGATGCCGATCCCGCCAGCGCGCGTTACTGGCTCGATCACCTGGGCCTCGCGCAACTGGTCGCGCGCCTGCCCCATCAATTGTCGTTCGGCCAGCGGCAGCGCGTCGCGCTCGCGCGAGCGCTGACACGGCATAGCGAACTGCTGCTGTTCGACGAGCCGTTCGCCGCGCTGGATACGCCGCGGCGGCGCCGCTTGCAGCAGTCGTTGCGCGCCTTGCAGCGCGAGATCACGGCGGTGACGATCATCGTCACGCACGATCCGGATGAAGCCGCATTGCTGGCCGATGAAGTTCTGGTCGTCGAGCAGGGCCGCGTGTTGCAAGCGGGTTTTATCGACGCCGTATTCGAGCGGCCGGCGTCGATACGAGTGGCCGGCCTGCTCGGCTTGCACAATGTAGGCGAAGGTGCGATGAACGCTCCGGGCCACGTCGAAATCGCTCAGGGCCTCGTGATCGGAACGGGCGACAGCGGACTCGATCTCGCCGCCGGTCAGCGGGTCATGTGGCGCGTGTCGTCGCATGCCATTGTCGTGACGGTGGGCGGCACGCATGCCGGTGTGGTCGACGCGGTCGAATTGCGGCGCGGCGAGCGCTATGTCCGCGTGAATATTGCCGGAGTCCGCTTCGACATCGCCAATGAAGATGCCCGCCTGCGCGAAGGCGCGCCGTGCCGGATCGAGATCCGCGCTTCAGGTGTTGCCGTCTGGCAAGCGAGCAGTCCGCATTAACCTTCGTGCGCGTGAGCGCGGCCTCTGATTTCGGCAAGCGACATATCGACCAGCAGCTTGCCGGAATCGAACACCGTCACCAGCGCATCTTCCCAATCGCCTTCGACGGTGCGCTCGTCCCAGGCAACGGGCAGCGTCGTCGTTCGATATTCGCCCGTGTGGCGATTCACCAGCAGCGTCAGGCGCCCTTTCATCGAGCGCTTTCCGGCGTCCGTGACCGGGTCCTTGAGCACGTCGTGCCACTCGTCGCCTAAACGGATCGCGGAACACTTCATCGCGAAGCGCTGCGTGTCGCGGTTGATCTGCTGCAACAACGCGCCGCCCATGCCGAACACGATGTTGTCCGCCGCGAAGCCGGCTTCGTCCATAGCGGCAAGAATCGCTTCAATCGAATCGGGGTTCACGCCGTCGCCCTGGATCACCCGCACGTTGTTGAGCACGCGCCGCCCTTTGCCGTTCACTACCGATCCGAACGACGTCTCGAGTGCCCGCAGGGTTTGCAGCACGATCGTCCGTGGATCGCCGGAGTCGGGCCGGATCACCAGCGTGCCACCGGAGTCGAGCACCGCCTGCTTCAACTCCGTGCCCCAGGCGTCGAGCGCGGCGAACAGATCGTAGGAATCGGACACCACGGAAACGATTGCCCCTGGCTTGCCGAACTGCGCAATCATGTTGCGAAACGCGTCGGTTTCGCGCTCGCGGCCCCATGACGTGATCGTGCTGTGCTCCGCCGCCGGCACGGAAAACGCCGCCATCGTCTCGTTGTAGTAGTGGTTCGCCGCGATCACGCCGAGCACGGTGTCCGAGCCCATGAAGCTGACGAGGTGCGCGGCGCCGCCGATCGCCGCCGACTCCGCGCTCGACACGCCACGCGCGCCGAAATCGTGCAGCTTGAACGGCAGTTGCGTGAGGTCGTCGCTGCTCTTTAGCAGATAGCCGCGGATCGTCTTGCGCAGATGCCAGCTTTGCGTCGCCACCGTGATCGGATACCACACGCGCAGCAGCATGGTCTCCATATACGACGCCAGCCAGAACACCTGCGGATCGTCGCATTCGACCGTGACGAGCACGTTGTGCGTCGGCACGACCGAGCCTTCCGGCACCGCGCGAATGCGCACCGGCAGATAGCCGCCGTGGTGTTCGACGATGTAGCGCCAGCCCGCTTCGTTGAACGGCTCGCCGTGCGCCGTGAAAAAAGCCTTGGCCTGCCCGATCATGGCCGGAGTCACCGGGCGGCACAGATATTCCTTGATCAGCATCTGTAGGCCGAAGAACAGCGTGCGATCGTAGCGCCCGCCGCGCGATTCAATGTAGGAGAACATCGCCGACGCTTCGGGCGGATATTGCAGGTAGTGCGACGCCTTGTACGAATCCGTGTTGAGGATCGGATTGGACAGGATCGACGCGATATCGTTGAGACCGTTGGACTCGTTTTGCATGGACGATGCTGCGCTCACAGGCGCTCTAGAGAGTAATCAGACGGGCCGCGCAGTGGCTGGCCACAACGACACGATACACTGTCAAAACACACCGGGAATCAAGCGAAAGCACAGCTTGCGTCGATACGCGCTATAGCTGCTCGCCGCGACGCTCTAACGGCGGAGTGGTCCACGTCATTGCCTATTCGTTTCGACATGCGAATTATTATTCTGGCAGGTTACGCCAACGGCTGCCCGCCTCCCATGATCGCAGCGTAGCAGCGGCACGGATCCGCTATCCAGATCATGCCACCGACGTGCGGATTCGCTTCTGACGAGTCTGTCCAGTTTGACAGAACGGCCTCAATGGCCGGGTTTGAGCTGCGGCGGCACGTTCGGCCGCGACGCGAACAGCCGGCCGAGCACGCCTTTGCGGCGCTCGGCGCTGGACGGCCACAGCATGTCCGCCAGCAGGCTGATACCTTGCGCAAGCGTGCTGTCCCGGGCCGATGTCACCAGCGGCACGCCGCGGCTGAGCGCTTCATTGGCCTGCTTTTCGTCGCGCGGAAGCTGATGCGCCACCCTCGCGCCGAGCGTCTGTTCGAGCTTCGACAGGTTGATCTGGGCGTTCTTGTCGTAATGATTCACCACCACCCGCACCTTGCTGGCCGGATAGCCCAGTTCTCTGAAAATATCGAGCATGCGACGCCCGCCGTGCAGGTAAAGCAGGTTCTGACGCACCACCATGCAGATCGCGTCGCTGCGATCGAGTGCATGGATCGTCAACGGATTCAGGCTCTGGCCGACGTCGATCAACACTGCGTCATAGCGCTCGCGCGCCAGCGCGAGAATGCTCTCCATCTGCGCGGGCAGCAATTCCGCGGCCTTGAGCGGATCGCCCGCACCGGCCAGCACATCGAGATTTGCGTGGACATGCATCACGCATGATTCGAGTAGCGCGGCGTCGAGGCGCTCCGCGTGGGAGCAGAGATCGGCAAGCGTGGTGGGCGGCGGTTTGTCGGCCATGAGCAGGCTGGCGTCGCCGAATTGCTGGCTGAGATCGATCAGCAGCACACGCCGGTTGCTCAGCGCGGCAAGCGAATACGCGAGATTCACGGCGATTAGCGTGGTACCGCTGCCACCCTTGCTCGAAGCGAGCGAGACGACACGGCCGACGCGGCGGCCGATGGCGTTTTTCCGCACGTCGGCCTGGATGAGGATGGTGGTGATCTCGTCGGCGTCGAGCGGCCACGCCAGCACATGCCGCACGCCGACACGCATCGCCGCGCCCAGCAAGGCGGTGGACGGCGCCGCCGTCATCAGCACGCAATGCAGGGCCGGCGTGCAGGCCAGCGCTTCCTCGACGCCGTCCAGGTCGCGCGCATTCAGATCGGCATCGTCGACGATCAGCATATCGGCGCTTCGAATCGCACGGTCGTGCGCCCGCACTTGCCGGGCCGTGCCGTGAGCGGTGCGCAGCCGGTAAGCCACGCCGCTTGCCTCGAGGCGAGCGACGATCTCCGGCGCGCGCTCCATGCTGGATGAAATCAGGAAGATGTCGATCATGTCGGCTCTCCGCCGGTCTGACGCCGTTCGGTTGGCGAAGCCACCTCGATAGCGATCGATGTTCTGGTTATTCGTCGGAATCGGACCGGTAAATGTCCGCACCGCGCTCATAGTTTCGTTCCTGCGACACCGGCATCTCATACACCGAGTCGCGCAACGCCTCGCGCTGAAGCTCCGCTTGCGCCCGGCGCTTGATCGCCTCGGCAATCACCAGCGTCGTCAGATCGACCGGCGGCGCGGCGAACAATGCGCGCGGCGCGGCGATATGCCGTTGATAGGCGACATCCGTTGAGTACACGGTGGTTTGACGAGCCGACTGTGCTGTGCCGGCCGGCTTGGTGAACTGTCTGGTCATGACAACCCCCAAAAAAAATCTGTTTTTTTCACTGCTCTGTCCAGGTGAGCCGTGTCCGCACATTCGCGGACACGGCGCCCGGTCCACCTCGTAAGCTGCGCCTCTCTACGGAGACTCTGGCCATTCCTCCACGCTCCATCGCGCCCGGTTGGTCCTCGACCGCGCGCTACCCCGCCGCTCTTCCTTCGCTGTCTTCTTGTTGTTGTGCGTATCGTTCGCTCACCAACTCCGCGAGCGCGGTACTTGTTGTTTTTTGCCATCCCCTTCATGTCCGCCGAAACAGACGGAAAAAGTGGCGAGGTCGACCTTTACATCGTCCGGTCACATTGACCGGTACGTTGTACCGATCATTCGCGCCGTGCTCTTATGTCGTTTGTTTTTCAGTGGCCCCGCCGCCCCCTCGTAAAACGCATTGGCTTCCCCCCGCCGCGCCTACGAAGTTTTATGTGCCGCCGATCTCTCTTCACTCCGGCTTCCCGGAGTTCGGACCGGGCGGCAACAGCATTCGCTGTGAAGTGCTTATTGCAACGGCTATGCCATGTGCCATCAAACCCTTATGCCACCGTGATCGTTGCTGCGGCGCACCCTGCCCGCGCACTCTTCGCATCTCGCGTTGATTCGAATTCGACACGCACTTAGGCGTCCGCCGACGCGCCGCGGCGACGCGTAGCTGGCCGTTGGCTCGCCGGGCAATCCGCACGTCCCGCGTGGGGCCGGGCGCTGCGTCACATCCCGGTCAAATATGCCGATGCTTCGGAACCCTACCGGGTAGTCTCGACCCCCTGTCCGATGTGTCGCAAGCGTGAGACGAGGCAAATCCCGAACTACAGTTCCGTTTCACATTTGCCGTAAAACGAATTGAGGCGCTATGTGGGATGCCGAGCATAGCGGGACTTGACCGTCTATTTTTTTACCGCAAGCACAATGGGGTGATATGAAAAACGTTTCTGAATCCAGACTTGTTTGTATGGCGCTCGAAAGCGGTTTCGCTTATCGTTAAGCCCATGCGCCAAGAAGAGTGCTTGTATCAGGCCAACGAGGTTAAAAACGGTTTGAGTGATTCGGGGAAAAGATCGTGTGACGGTTACAACGGTGAACACCGTTCCCGCCATTCGTCCGATATGTAGCACCTCGCGGCTCGCGCCGCCCGCTCCATGCCCCCCGAGATTGCCGCTACCGTGAATCGTCACCGCCGGGCGTCGAGTCGCAGAACCCCAAAGCGGTGGATCAATCCATGTCCGGGTCCGCACACGCGGACCGGCTGGCTCAGTTGGCCGGAAGCCGGCATCTTGCCGGTCTGTTGGGTACGTCGCAGAACAGTCCTGAGAGCTGCATCAAACCGGGGGTAACATGAACACGACTTGCACGCCTGTCGACACGGAACGCACTGTTCTGTATGTGTCGAATTCGCCGGATCAGAAACTCGCCGCTTTTCTGGCGGCTTCTGGCTGGCAAGCGGTGCACGCCAAAAGCACGGCCGTCGCCGAGCGTATGCTCGAGCGCGGCAATATCAAGGTCGGCCTAGTCGAGCTGCCGGGCGACTGTACCTCACAGCATCTGTCCGCACTGGCGTCCTGCATGCGGCGCGTGGAAACCAACTGGGTCGCCCAGATCGCGCCGGGCCAGGCGGAAAACGAACTGGTCAGCCGTTTCATCCTCGACTATTGCTTCGACTTCGTCACGCGACCGTGGCTCAACGACCGGCTCGTGTTCGCGCTCGGCCACGCGCATGGGCTGTCGAGCCTGCGGCATGTGGAGGTCGCGCCGGAGCCGTCGCTCGGCCGGCACGGCATGGTCGGGCAATGCGAGGCCATGCAGCAGTTGTACCGGCGCATCGACAAATGCGGCGTGACCGACGCGCCGGTGTTCGTCGCCGGCGAATCCGGCACCGGTAAGGAACTGACCGCCAAGGCGATTCATGAACGCTCGCCGCGCGCCGGGCGACCCTTCGTCGCGATCAATTGCGCGGCGATTCCGCCGAGCCTCCTGCAAGCCGAATTGTTCGGCCACGAACGCGGCGCCTTTACCGGCGCGCTCCAGCGCAAGATCGGCCGGATCGAGAGCGCGCATGAAGGCACCCTCTTCCTCGACGAAATCGGCGACATGCCGCATGAATGCCAGGCGGTCCTGTTGCGCTTCCTGCAGGAAGGCACGATCGAACGGCTGGGCGGCAATGGCCCGATCAACGTCAACGCGCGGGTCATTTCGGCGACCCACGTCGATCTGGACAAGGCGGTCGAAGACGGGCGCTTCCGCTCCGACCTGTATCACCGTCTGTGCGTGCTGCGCCTCGTCGAGCCGCCGCTACGCGAGCGCGGCGGCGACATCAAGCTGCTCGCCAACTATGCATTGAGCATGTACAAACAGGACGGCGCGCGCAAACTGCGCGGTCTGTCGAGCGACGCGATCGTGGCCATGTCGAACTATCCGTGGCCGGGCAACGTGCGCGAGCTAATCAATTGCGTGCGCCGCGCCGTGGTGATGAGCGAGGGCCGCTTTATCACGGCAAGCGATCTGGGGCTGCCGGAAGCCGACAACGGGCCGGCCGTGACGCTGGCGGAAATCCGCAGCAAGGCCGAGAAGGACGCGATCGAGCATGCGTTGCAGCGGCATGGCTACAAGTTGTCCGAGGCGGCGACCGAACTCGGCATTTCGCGGGCCACGCTGTATCGATTGATGCACGCCAACCGGCTGCATCAGGAGCCGGCAGCCGGGCGCGCGTCGAACGCCACCGGCGGCGCGGATGCCGACGGCGAGACGGAGCGGCGGGCGCCTTCGCTGGTGTGAGCAGGTAAGTTCGGCGTCGCTTCTGCTTCGCTGGGTTCCGCCGGGTCCGGTCTGAACCTCGCTCGCCCGGATGATCGCGGGCCGCGCGCGCCACCATTTCGCGCGCACCATAGGGCGAAATGACGTGACAAGGTGCGCTAGCAGCGCCTGACGCATTCTTCGCGCCTTTCGCCGACACGCCGGCATTGCTATGCTGAAGGCCGTTCATCCATCCGGGAGCGGACTTGGCCGACCAGCACGTACCGGCGCTCGAGCGCCGTTCCTCGTCCGTCCTGCCCGCTCAGGCGAGCCCGTGCGACGCGCTCGTCATTCGCGCGCAACATCCCAGCGTTGTCCATCCGTGCCGGCGTAAAAAACTCGCGCTGGCCGCGACCATTCTCGGCTCGAGCATGGCCTTCATCGATGGTTCCGTGGTCAACGTCGCCTTGCCGTCCATCCAGACCGAACTGGGCGCGAGCGTGGCGGCGATCCAGTGGGTCGTCGACGCCTATCTGCTGTTTCTCGGCGCGCTGGTGCTGGTGGGCGGCTCGCTCGGCGACAAACTCGGCCGGCGCACGGTGTTCATCGCCGGAATCGGGCTGTTCACGCTGGCCTCGATCGGCTGCGGCCTCGCGCCGGGCGCCGCCGCGCTGATCGCGGCGCGCGCGGTGCAAGGCGTGGGCGCGGCGTTGCTGGTGCCGAGCAGCCTCTCGATCATCGGCGCGGTATTCGACGACAAGGAGCGCGGCCAGGCGATCGGCACCTGGGCCGGCGTCGGCGCGATCACCTCGGCGCTCGGGCCGGTGGCGGGCGGCTGGCTAGTCGATGCGTTTTCGTGGCGGGCCATCTTCTTTCTGAACGTGCCGATCGCGTGCGCGACCGTCGCGCTGGCGGTCATGGCCGTGCCCGACAGCCGGCAGGACGACGACGGCGATCCGTCAACCCCCGCCGCCGCCACCGGACATGCGGCGGCCGGACTCGACTTGCCGGGCGCGGTCACGGCCACCGCCGGACTGGCCGCCTTGACCTACGGCCTGACTCTCGCCTCGACGCATGGCTTCGGCAACCGCTGGGTGCTGGCGTCGATCCTCGGCGGACTGCTGGTGCTGATCGCCTTCGTCGCGCTCGAAGCGAGAACCCGCAATCCGATGATGCCGCTCGACGTGTTCCGCTCGCGCGACTTCGTCGGCGCCAATCTCGTCACACTGCTGCTTTACTTCGGCTTGGGCGGCGCGCTGTTCTTCCTGCCGTTCACGCTGATCCGCGCCTATGGTTACAGCGCGACCCAGGCGGGCGCGGCATTGCTGCCGGTGCCGGTCACCATCGGACTGCTGTCGCGCTTCACCGGCGGCCTGACGAGCCGCTACGGCGCGCGAGCCTTGCTGACCGCGGGGCCGGTCGTCGCCGCGGCCGGCTTCGCGATGCTCGCGCTGCCGTGGGTACGCGGCGAGTACTGGCGCGGCTTTCTTCCCGCGTTGACCGTGCTCGGACTCGGCATGACCATTACCGTCGCGCCGCTGACGACGACGGTGATGACCTCGGTATCCGCCGCCCGCACGGGCGTCGCTTCGGGCATCAGCAACGCGGTGGCGCGGGTGGCGAGCCTGCTGGCGATCGCGGTGCTGGGGATCGTGTTCGTGTGGTCACACGATGCGGCGCTCGCTGCGCGGCTCGATGCGCTGCATGTGCCGCAGGCGGCGCGCGCAGCGGCGAGCCTGGCGCAGGTCGGCATGGATTCGGGCGCTGGGACCGATGCGTCGGAAGGAAAAGTGGGCGCAGCAGCGGCAAGTGCCGCAGCGGCGCAAACCCACGCCGATCCGGATGCAGGCGTGGCCCAAACACATGCAGAACCGGCACGAGCGCAAGCCGAGGTCGCACAGGCACAAGCCGAAGCCTTGGGCGCGGCATTGCGAGCGGTGGCGCTGGTGTCGGCGTTTTGCGCGCTGGCGGGCGCAGCGCTGGCGGCCTTCACGATCCGCTCGCAACGGCCGCTTTAGATGCCCGGCGTCTGATTCATGACTCGCGCACGGCCACCATCCATAGTTCAGAGCGCGCTGAAACATCGCCGGCCGGCGCTCGCCATACTGCAGTCATGGTGCTTCAGACCACGCCTCTCAACCGACCCGGAGCTATGCACATGACAATTACCTGCTTCATCCGCTATCAGATCGATCCTTTCCAGCGCGATGCCTTCGACGAATACGCCCGCAACTGGGGCCGCATTATTCCGCGCTGTGGCGGCCACCTGATCGGCTACTTTCTGCCGCACGAAGGGACCAACGACATCGCGTGGGGCTTGATCGCGTTCGACAGCCTCGCGGCGTATGAGACATATCGCGCGAGACTGCGCGCCGATCCCGAGGCACGCGACAACTTCAAGCTGGCGCAGACGAAGCGCTTCATTCTGCGCGAGGAGCGCACCTTCACCGAAATCGTGGAAGGCACCTTGGGCGTGCCGGCGGTGCGCGCGTCGGCAGCGACGGAGTAATTGCGAGGGCTTGCGATTGCGATTGCGGCGGTGAAGGTATACGCACGGGCCGGGGGGAATTCCTGCGCGTCGCAGCCGGCATGGGACAATCGGATACTGTCTGACAGGCAAGTTTTTTGCTACCGCAAGGTGCCGCTGCACGGGGCTCGCCGGATTTCCGGCGCCTCGCGCCACGGCGGCTCAAGGAACTTGTACGGCCAAAACCGTGTCGGTTCATGGTCACGCCGCCGAACCGGTCCGTATGTATTGGCACAGCCGTCCGCATCTGTCCCCCGCTTTACACCCTATGCGCAAATTATTCCAGGTCTGGTTTTTCGTTCTTCTCGCCTTCATCACCGCGCCGGTTTTCGCCGCAACAGCGCCGGCCACGCCCGCGTCGTCGGCCTCCGGCGTCGGCGTCACGCTGACGCCGGAGCAGGCCCGCCAGGCTCTCGCCGTTCTCAATGACCCCACGCGCCGCGCGCAAGTCGCCGACACGCTGCAGGCCATCGCCGCCGCCGGCGCGCTGAGCGCGCCGCCCGCTTCCGCGCCCGCGGCCGCCTCGGCGCCCGCTGCGGCGAGCGGCGCCGCCGCCATCGTGCCGGCGGCGTTCAAGTCCAACGGCCTCGCCTCGCAACTGGCCCGCCAGGGCGCGCATTGGGCCGTGGACCTCGGCAAGTCGTTACGCAGTTCGGTCGCCGCGCTGCTCGACCTCGCGTCGGTCCGCGCCTGGTGGAACTGGCAATCGACCAACCCGCAAGCGCGCGCCGTGCTGGGCCACGTCGCGTGGTCGCTGCTGGCCGCGCTGATTCCCGCGCTCGTGCTCGAATGGCTGGCGCGCCGCCTGCTGCGCCGCGCCTACCGGGCGCTGGCCGCGCGCCGCGAACTGGCAGACGAAGACGACGCCGCGCAAGCCGACCTGCCCGTCGACGTCGCGCCACAACCCGCCGACGCGCCGAACGCCGCGCCGCCCTTGCCCGTTTCGCCGCCCTCGCCGGTGAGTACGGCAGAGGCGCGAGCCGCGGCCGTGCCGTCCGGCACATCCGCCGCGACGAAGGCCAAAGGCCGGGTCAACGAAGCCAAAGGCAAGCAGAACGCCAAACATCACTGGACGCTGCTGCGGCGCCTGCCGCGCGCGCTCCTCTCCATGGCGCTGCGGCTGCTGCCGCTCGTGGTGTTCGTCGGCGCGGCGAGCGCGCTGATGTCGATCTTCGCCGACGACGGCACGCCGCAAGACCGCGCGCTCGATTCGCTGGTCGACATCTACGTGCTGTGCCGCGTGATCGTGATCGTCAGCGGTTTCTTCCTGCAACCGGCGGCGCCGCGTCTGCGTCTGCTGCGCATGAGCGACGCGTGGGCCGCTTTCGTGCAACGTTGGATGGTGCGGATCGTCAGCGTGGTGGGCGTGGGTTCCGCGATCGCCGAGATCGCGCAGTCGCTCGGTCTGAACGACGCGGCGCATCTCGCCTTGATGAAAGTGGTCGCGCTCGCCGGCCACGTCATGATCTCGATCCTGCTGCTGCAATGCGCGACCCCGGTCGGCGAATTGATCCGCAAGCGCCTCGCCGCGCGCAAGTCGCTGGAGATGTTCGGCAACGTATTCGCCGAAGTCTGGGCGTGGGCCGCGGTGTTCGTCGTCATGGCGCTGTGGTTCATCTGGGCGCTCGACGTGCAGAACGGCTATCACGCGCTGCTGCATCTCGGCGGCATTTCGCTGGCGGTGCTGGTGGGCGCACGGGTCGTGTCGATCGTGGTGTTCGGGGCACTGGCCCGGCTCTTCAATGTGCAGGACGACGCGGCCAAATCGCTCGTGCATCAGCACGCGTACCGCTATTACCCGCTGTTGCGCCTCGTGGTGGCGTGGCTCATCGGCATCGTGACCGCGCTCGCGCTGTTGCAGGTGTGGGGCGTGCATGTGGGCGACCTGTTCCGTACCGGCACGATCGGGCACCGGCTCGCGTCGGCGATCATCACGATCGGCGTGGCGGCCGTGATCGCGCTGCTCGTGTGGGAAGGCGTCAACGTATCGGTCGAACAACGGCTGGACAGTTGGACCACCAGCGGCGACCTCGTGCGCGCCGCGCGCTTGCGCACCCTGCTGCCGATGCTGCGCAGCGCGCTCTTCTGCGCGATCGCGCTGGTGGTGGTGCTCACCGGTTTGAGTGAACTCGGCGTAAACATCGGGCCGCTGCTGGCGGGCGCCAGTATCTTCGGCGTGGCGCTCGGTTTCGGCTCGCAAAAACTGGTGCAGGATTTCATCACCGGCATTTTCCTGTTGATGGAAAACGCGATGCAGGTCGGCGACTGGGTCACGCTCGCGGGCGTGTCCGGCACTGTCGAATATCTGTCGATCCGCACCGTGCGGCTGCGCGGCGGCGACGGTTCGCTCTACACGGTGCCCTTCAGTTCGGTATCGACGGTGAACAACACCAACCGCGGCATCGGCAATGCGGCAGTGAAGGTCAATATCGTGTTCGGCGCGGATGTCGATCTCGCCATCAACACGCTGAAGGAAATCGGCGCCGCCCTGCGCGAGGACGACAAGTTCAAGGACGGCATTCTGTCGGACTTCAGCTTCTGGGGCGTCGATGCGCTGGACGGCTCGGCCATCACGCTGGCCGGCCAGATCCAGTGCCGCGACAGTGCGCGCTGGGGCGTGCAGCGCGAATTCAACCGGCGCATTCTCGACCAGTTCCGCGAGCGCGGCATCGAGATCGCGAACCCGCAGCGCAATCTGCTGACGTGGGACCCGGAAAGCGCACCCGCGAGAATCGAAGCGGATGACACACACAAAGACGCACCTGACGCAGTTGATGCACCGAAGGCCGCGCCGCCCGCCGCTGCGCCGTCGTCCGCCGCAGCGGCGCAGAAGGACGCGCCGGTGGAAGACCAGTTGCCCGTCGACCCTAAACCGGCTGGCGGCCCAGGAACGCCAGCAAATCCCGGTTCAACCTCTCCGCATGAGTGAAGTAAAAGCCGTGACCCGCGCCTTCATAGACATGCAGTGACGCGCCGGGTATCAGCGCCGCGGTGGGCCGCCCGGTCAGTTCGAGCGGCGCCGACGCGTCACGATCGCCATGCAGGATCAGCGACGGCACCTCGATCTTCGCCAATTCCGCGCGGAAATCGGTGATGGTCTGCACGCGGGCCAGTTCGAGCATCGCCTGATGCGAGGTTTGCAGCATCATGCGGATCGTCCAGTCGAGCGGCGCGCGCGACACGCCCGGCCCGAAGTACGGCGCCGCATTCGCCTCGATCCAGTCGGGAAAGGAACGGCTCAGCGCGAGGCGGCCTTGCTCGAATAAAGCGGCGTCGATGCCGTTCGGGTTGTCCTCGGTTTTCAGCAGATACGGCGTGGCCGCAGGCGCTATGAACGCGACCCGGGCGACGCGCGCCGAACCGTAACGCGTCAGATAACGCACCGCTTCGCCGCTCGCAATCGAATGTGCGACCAGGGTGACGCCGCTCAGATCGAGCGCGCTCAACACGCTTTCCAGATCGTCGGCGAGCGTGTCGAAGTCGTAGCCGCGGCCCGGATCGCTCGAACGGCCATGCCCGCGCCGGTCGTACGCTATGCAGCGGCAATCGAGACGCGACAGCGGTTCCATCTGGTACGCCCACATGTCGGAGTTCAGCGTCCAGCCGGAGAGGAACACCAGCGGCGTGCCCTGCCCCCAGTCGCGGTAGAAAAGACGCGTGTTGTCGGCGGTGCGGATGGTGTTCGGTTCGTCGGCGAGATACGGTGCGGTCGCGTTCATGGAAGTCTCCTTGCCTCAAGTGGGAGTCGTGATGCCGTGACGCCACTGTGCCGGGCGACGGTAGGCAGGTCGATTACCTGGGAGGTAAAGAGGCGCGCTAATAACGCGCCGGGCTGCCGCGCTATTGCACGTCCCACCAGCGCGGCAGCAACCGCCGCACTTCCGGCCGCCGGTAGCGGTCGTCGATCAGATGCACCACACCCTGGTCCTGCTCCGTGCGGATCACGCGTCCGGCCGCCTGCACCACTTTCTGCAAACCCGGGTACAGGTACATGTAGTCGTAGCCGTTGCCGAACTTCTCCTCCATCGTGCGACGCATCTGTTCGTTGATCTCGTTCATCTGCGGCAAACCGAGCGTGGCGATGAACGCGCCGATCAGTTGCTGGCCGACCAGATCGACGCCTTCCGAAAACGCGCCGCCGAGCACCGCGAAGCCCACGCCCTGATTCATGGTGCGAAAGCGCGCGAGAAACGCGTCGCGCGCCGCTTCGTCCATGCCGGGTTCCTGCGCCCAGACCGGCAAGTCCGGATGCCGCTCGCGCATCAGCGCGACCACGCGCTGCAAATACTCGAAGCTGCTCAGAAAGCCCAGATAGTTGCCCGGCTGCGCCGCATATTGCCGCGCGATCAGATCGACGATCGGCACGAGCGAACGCTCGCGGTCGCGCCAACGCGTCGATACGTTGCCGGCCACGCGCACCTGCAACTGTTCGGCGCGAAACGGCCCTTCCACGTCGAGCCATTGGGTTTGTTCAGGCAGGCCCAGGGTGTCGCGATAGAAATGATGCGGGTTGAGCGTGCCGGAGAACATCACCGTGGTGCGCGCGGCCGCGTAGCGCGGCGCGAGGAACGGCGCGGGAATCACGTTGCGCACGCAGAGCGTGGCATTCGTTTTGTCGCGCGGCGCGTAACGGTCCGCGGTCAGCGTGAGATCGAAGATCGAATGCTCGCCGAACTGCTCGGCCAGCGCGACGAAATGCATCGCGTCGAAGAAAAAGCGCAGCGACGCTTCGTCGATGGAAAGCGGTGCTTCCGCCAGCTGATCGGTGACGGCGCCGATCAGATTCTGCGCGGCCGAGAGCAGTTTGCCGGGGACGTCGGCATAGACCTGATAGGTCGCGGTCTGCGCGCGCTTGACGGCGTTCCACTCGCGTTGCAGCCGTTCGAGCGGCTTGCGCAAGGTGGCCGGCGCCGTTTTGCGCGCGAGCCGGAACGTCGCCTGATCGAGCGACGCGGTGTACATGCGGCGCGCGCGGTCGAGCAGATTGTGCGCCTCGTCTACCAGCACGCCCACGCGCCACTGGTTGATCTGCGTGAGCGCATACAGCATGGCGCTGCTGTCGTAGTAGTAGTTGTAATCGCCGACCACCACGTCGGCCCAGCGCGTGAGTTCCTGCGCCAGGTAGTACGGACAGACGTCGTTGGCGAGCGCCGCTTCGCGCACCGCCGCGCGGTCGAGGCGCGGAGCGGCCAGCGCCGCGCTGCGGGCCGCGTCGAGCCGGTCGTAGAAGCCCCGCGCAAGTGGACAGGATTCGCCGTTGCAGGCTTTGTCGGGATGCTCGCAGGCTTTGTCGCGCGCGACCAGTTCGAGGGTTCTCAACGGCAGGCGCGTGACGCCTCGATGGAGCGTTTCGATCGCATCCAGCGCCAGCGCGCGGCCTGGCGTCTTGGCGGTCAGGAAGAACACCCGGTCGATCTGGTCCGACGCACACGCTTTAAGCAAGGGGAAAATCGTTGCGAGCGTCTTGCCGATGCCAGTCGGCGCCTGCGCCATCAACGGCTTGCCGTCGCGTGCCGAACGATACACCGACACCGCCAGCTCGCGCTGTCCGCTGCGAAACTGGCCATGCGGAAACTGCAGCGCGTCGAGCGCCGCATTGCGCGCGGCCCGATGCGCTTCTTCCTGAACTGCCCAATCGAGAAACCGCTCGCATTGCTCGACGAAGAAAATCTCCAGGTCGCGCGCGGTATGCGTTTGCGTTAGCAACACTTCTTTCTGGGTGCCGATATCGAAGTACACCAGCGCTACCGTCAATTCCGTGAGTTCGCGTGTCCGGCACAGCAGATGTCCGTAGACGAGCGCCTGCGCCCAGTGCAGCGTACGGTGATTGGCCGGCATTCGTTCGAGATCGCCGCGATGCGTCTTGACCTCTTCCAGCCGGTTCGCGCTCGGGTCATAGCCGTCGGCGCGGCCGCGCACGGTCAGGCGGCGATGCGTGCCTGTCAGCGTGATTTCGGTTTCGTAGCCGTTCGCGCGCCGGCCGGCGACCGTCATGTGGCCCGCCATGCCTTCGAGCGAGGTCGGCGCCGGCGTGAAGCGCAGGTCGAGGTCGCCGCGCCTTGCGGTGAATTCGCACATCGCCCGCACGGCGACCATGTAGGTCATGCGGTGGCCTCGGTGGTGGCTTTGGCGGCGACCTCGATGGTGGCCGCGGTGGCGGGTTCGGCAGTGGCCTTGGCGGTGAGCTCGCCGGTGGCCTCGGCGGCAACCTCGGTGGCGGCCTCGGTAGCAACTTCAGCCACGCCACCTCCTTCCGCGACTACGGCTTCATCGGCCCAGCGCACGTCGAGCACGCGTACCGGCATGCCGTGCTGCGCGCAATACGCGAGCCAGCGAATCTGATTGTCCTGCAAGCGGTCGCCGGGGCCTTTCACTTCGATCAACTCATAGCGACGCTCGGCCGGCCAGAATCGGATCAGATCCGGCAAGCCGGACCGATTACCGCGAATATCGCGCAGCAAACGCTCGAACCACAGTTTCAGATGTGCGGCCGGCAGACAGTCGAGCGCCAGCGCGACGAGTTCCGGCGTGAGCATCCCCCAGAACACGAACGGCGATTGCAGCCCCGCCTTGCCATGCAGATGCCGCAAAATCGTCTCGCGATAGACGCCGCTATCGAGTTGTTCGAGACACCCGGCGAACTGATCCGCGCGGCGCGCATGAAAATCCGGCGCGTGCAGATCGGCCGGACCACGCTGGAACGGATGAAAAAACGCCCCCGGCAACGCCGCGAAAACCGGCTCCCAGCACAGCAGCCCGAACAACGAGTTGATCAGCGCGTTCTCGACGTAATGCACCGGTGCGGTCTCGCACGTCAAATGGTCGCGGGCGACGTACTCGACCGGTATCGGCGCCTCGGGCCGCGGCAGCACCAGCGCGCTGCGCTCGACCGGACGGGCCGCCGGCACACGCGCGACCGCCTCGCCACGCTTGCGCTGCAAACGCGGCAGCATGCGCGCGAGGCGTTGCGCCTCTTCTTCGCTTTCAGGCGCCGCGGAGGCTTGCAAGGCCAGCGCGAAGGCATCGTCGAAACGCTCGCTGCGTTCGAGCACGCGCATGCGCCGATGGCGCGCGCCGGGCCACGCACAACGCTCATAAACCGCGAGCGCGGCCGCCCAGTTCTGCCGACGCTCGCACAGATTGCCGATGCGGAACAGCAATTTCGCGCGCCGCGTCTCGAGCCAGGGGTTGGCAGTCTCAATGGCGGCGACCGACGTGACAAGCTCGTGGATTGCCGCCGCTTCCGCGTCGCCACTGGGCAGCCATTCGAGCGCCTCGCGGCACGCATGCAAGGCGAGATAGACGTCGACGTCCGCGCGCTGCTGGAACGCACGCGACGAAGGCGCGAACGCCACTTTCTCGTACTGGAACACACCGAGGTCGGCGAGCACGAACTCCGACCACTCCTGCTGCAAATTGCCGAAGAACATCAAACGCAAACGTTCGCAAAGCGGCGCGATCGCCACGTGAAGGACGCGGTCTTCAGTTCGACCGTGCCATGCCGAAAGCGGGCGCGCCGTGGCACCTTCCTCGTCGCTCTCACTCGCATAGAAAGGGCGCAGTGTTTCCAGCAGGTCCGGTTTGCGCAGGCTCCTCGCGCCCGGAATCAACGCGATGGTGTCCGCGAAAATCTCCATCAACTCGGCACGCGTGGTGAGCGAGAACAACTCGTCGAGCGTCAGACACGGTTCGGTATCAACCCAGCCGAGCGCCGCGATCGGCGCGGCCGCCTGCAACGGGCAGCCGATCTCGTCGTAAGACAGGCGGCTCGCGCGGAACAGCGTACCTTTGCGCATCAGCATGCGAACCAGCAGCGCGCGCGAAGACTGCGGCAACGCGGCGAACTCGCGCAGAAACGCGCGTTCGTGAGTGTCGAACACATCGTCGTAACGCTGCGCGAGCCACGCCAGGGCGCGCTCGAAGTTCAGCAGATAGTAGAGAGCGTAGGGAGAGACAGGTGTTGCCACGGCACTTTCATGAAACCTGTATGTTTATACAGTGATGATAGCAAAATCCGTGGAGAGCCCGCCCAGATTGCCTCAAAGGCAACGTCATGGTGCGGCGTCAGCGTACTGCCATTCGAATCCGTCCGCGCCGCGCCTCACCCGCCCCGCCGATGTCTGCGGAAAATGCGCGGTGAAGAGCGTCGCGTCGCGATCGGCCGCGTAGTTCAGCAACCAGTGCCGCGAGTTACGCGCAGACGCCGCATCGAGGCAGAACGTCGAGTTCCACTCCGGGCGGTAGACCTGGATGGGGTTATGCATCACATCGCCGGTAAAGATCGCTTCCTCGCCGCGCGAACGGATCGATATCGATATATGTCCGGCGCTATGCCCCGGCGTGGGATGAAATACGATACCTTCGCGCCACGTGCCGCCCTCGGCAGGAATCGTTACGGCTTGACCGGATTCGATCACAGGCACGACGCTGTCATCGAAAACCACGCGGCGGCTGTCACCCGCCGGGGTCGCGAAGAAATCCTGCTCCGCTTGCGGGAACACGTATTTCGCGTTTGGGAAGGTCGGCTGCCAGCGGCCGTCGATCCACTGCGTATTCCAGCCGACGTGGTCCGCGTGCAGATGCGTGAGCAGCACCTCGTCCACCTGCGCCGGCAAGATGCCCGCGTCGGCGAGACGCTCCAGATACGGGTTGTTCAGCTGATGAAACAGCTTGCTGAACGGCCGCTCCTTGAAATTGCCGATGCCGGTGTCGATCAGCACGGTCAGGCCATCCATCTGCACGACCCAGGTGTGCACGCTGAGCGTCACTTCGTTGTGTTCGAGGTCGAGACTTGCCGACGACAGGCGGCGGCCCAATTCGTCGGCTGCCGACGACGCCCACTCCGGATAGAGGACCGTAGGCGCCAACGGAAAGCAGGTTTCGCTGACGCGGGTGATGCGCGCGTCGCCTATTCGGTGCGTGAGGACCTCAGTCGGCATCATGTGACTCCGTGAAAAGTGCGGCGGCAGCGAGTGGATCGGTTTTGCCACTCTTCTGCGGTGAATGGCTTCACTATCGCAAATCCGTGGCTTGCCGGCTAATGCCGTTTTCTGCGTATGGCGATGCTTTGTGGGCATCGCCATGTGAGGCTCGGTGTCCATCGGTCTACGGGGGCGCGACGCGCCTCCATGCAACCATCTCTTGCGCCGGTTCACGCGGCCGCCACCATGCGGGCCATGTCATGCACCGATTCACGCGGACGCGGCCATGCAAGCCGCGTCATGCGCGAGCCAACACCGGCGTGCGTCGCGCCGCCACGCCATACAGCAGCGCGCTGAGCGCAGCCGCCACACCGCCGACGCACGCCAGCGCCACGCCCAAACCAGCGCTTTGCCCGCCGAGCCGCTCATTGATGAAGCCGACCGCGAACGGCCCGAGTCCGCCGCTGATCGCGTTGGTGAGAAACACCAGCAACGCAATCGAACGTCCGCGCATACGATTCGGAATTGCGATCTGGATCGGCACCGGCGCCAACGCCATCGCGACACTCGCAGCAAACGCGGAGGCGCCATACAGGACCACCGCGATATGCACATCGCCGACGAGCGGCATCGCAATGGCGGCCGGCACGAGCAACGCAGCCGCCGACGCGGACAGCACCAGCACCTTGCGCACGGCGGCGGCATCGCTGACGCGCCCTGCGAGCCAGCCCGCGCTCAGCACACCGAGTATGCCGCCGAACATATAGGCCGGCGCTGCCATCTGTCCGACTACGCGTGGCGTCAGATGAAAATGCCGGATCAGCAGCGTCGGAAACCAGGCCGCGTGTGAGTAGAACAGCGTGATCAGCGCGACATAGGCGGCGAAGTACGGCAGGCAGAAGCGGTTCTTCACGAACAGTTCACGCAGCACGTCTTTCAGCGGCGGCGTACTGTCTTGCAAGGCCTCGGCCACCACAGCGGCCGATGGCGCAGTTTCAGTCGGGACGACACCCTGCGTGGCCGGGTCCGCGGCCACGTTCCGAAGCGCGGACGACACCCCGCGCCGTTGCGGCTCCCGCACCGACAACGCGACGATCGCCGCAAGCGCCAGCCCCGGCAATCCGACCGCGACGAACACCGCCTGCCACCCGTTCAAACCCATGCCCGCGAGCCACGCAGCGCCCGCGCCGTGCTCGATCGAACCGAGCAGCATGCCGCCGCCGAACAGAGCGACGCCACCGCCGATGTACGGTCCCAGCATGAACACGCTGCTTGCCCGAGTGACTTTGCGCGGCGGATACAGATCGCTGAAGATCGACAGCGCCGCCGGGCTCAGGCCCGCTTCCGCGATCGCCGTCCCCGCACGCGCCGCGAGCAGTTCGCCGAAATTGTGCGCGAACCCGCACAGCGCCGTGGAGACCGCCCAGATCGCCACGCACACGGCAATCAACCGCACGCGATTGGAGCGATCAATCAAGCGCGCGATGAACACGCCCGCCGTCGCGTAGCACAGCGTGAACGAAAACCCTTGCAGCAGGCCGATTTGCGTATCGGTGAGCGCCAGCGTTTCCTTGATCGGTTGCACGAGAATGCTCACGATCTGCCGGTCGAGATACGAAAACGCAAAGCAGACAAAGAACAGGACGACGACGTAGGCGTGCCCACGACGCGCATCGGCGGCGTCGGCATCGGTCACGGTGGTGACTGCATTCATGGCGAATCTCCGGCTGGCTTCTGTTCGATGGACGGGGTCATTGCCACTGCGCATCCGCGGCCAGCACGGCGATACAGTCGCCCGGTTCGACGCGTGCGAACGAACGCATGCAGACCACCACACCATCGCCCGCAAAACGGATCTCCTGCGGTTCGCTCCACGGCGCGTACGGATCGAACACCCGCGCGGCCAACTGATCCTTTTTGACCTGATCGCCGAGTGCGAACACGGGTTCGGCCACGCCCGCCCGCGAGGCGAACACGTAGTGCCGCGCGCCGTCCACTTTCAACCAACGCGTGTCGTGCCGCGGCGCAGGCGGACGATCGTCAGGCGTGACGCCGAGCGTATGCAGCACACGCCGCAGACCATCCTCGACGATCGCGACGCCGTCGGGATCGCAGGCCGCGTAACCGCCGAATTCACCGCACAGGAACAGCTTGCCGTGCCGCTCTACGGCCGCGCCATACGTGCGGTCCTCGCCGAGCAGATCCATGAGCATGGTTTGCGGCGCGGCAAACGCCTGCACGAGCCGCCGGTATTCGGCACGGCGCGACGCGTCGGCTGGCGGCGCCGCGAGCAAGGCTGGCAGATGATTGAACGACGCGCCGCCCGCGTGCAGATCGATCACGACGTCGGCGCGTGGAAACAGTTCGGTGTCCGCATAGTGCGCAATCATTTCGGTGATATGGCCGTTGCGCGTGCCGGGAAAAACACGGTTCAGGTTGCCCTTGTCGATCGGCGAGGTGCGCGAGCCGTTGATAAAGGCCGGGAAATTCAGCGCCGGCACGACGATCAGCCGACCGTTAATCGACATCGACAGCATGCGCCGGATCAGTTTCATCAGCGCGACAGGGCCTTCGTATTCGTCGCCGTGATTGCCCCCGGTCAACAGTACGGTAGGACCGTCACCGCCCTTGAGCACGGTGATCGGAATCGGAATGTGCCCGTACGCGGAGCGGTCGTGCGAATACGGCACGCGCAACGTGCCGTTTTGCAGGCCGGGGCGTTCGTAGTCGATGTCGGTGGAAATCAGCGATGGTGTGGACGGCATGGTTGTCTCCCGATAAGAAAGCGGACCACGGCGCTGTCGTCGGATGACGCGCCGTGGTCGTGCATTCAATATCGTCGAGGCAAAAAAGCAGCGCCAATGCCGATTTTTAGGGAAGCCGATGCCTTAAAGGCATCACAGCAAGGTATTGCCAGCCGCTCACTTCTGCGCCTTGAGCAAGGCAATGAACTGCGCGAGCGCCGGATTGCGATGCTGCTCGTGATAGGCAAAATGCAGCGGCAGCACGATCGACAGATCGGACAGTGTGAGGAATTGCACCAGCGCGGGCGGCCGTTCGCGATTGGCCGAGTTGACGATCGCCGCGCCCACACCCGCCGACACTAACGAGAGAATCGCGGCTTCCGTCGACACTTCCTGCACCACGTCGAGCGTCAAACCGGCGCGCTCGCATGCGCCGATCAGGCGGTCGTAGTAAGCGGGATAAACATCGCGCGGAAACGTGATGAAGGGCTTGCCGGCCAGTTGCGCGGCAGGCACGGTCTTGCGCCGGCCGAACGACCACGAAGCCGGCGCCGCCAGCACGACACCGTTTTCGAGCAAGGGCAAGCTGGCGAACTGTTCGGGCAGCGCGCCGAAGTGGTAGATGAAGCCGCCGTCCAGCTGACCCGCGTCGATCGCGTCCAGTTGCTCGGGCGTGTTCATCGGCGTGAGTTCGATGCCGACCTGCGGCGCCTTCTGCTGGAACGCTTGCAGCGCGTTCGGCACGAGGCCGCCCCACACCGCGTTTTCGACGAACCCCATGCGCACATGACCCGACACGCCTGCCGCGACTCGTTGCGCGACGCGCGCCGCTTGCTCGACCTGCTGCAGAATGCCGCGCGCCTCGCGCAGATAGGCGTCGCCCGCCAGCGTCAACTTGAGGCCGCGTGGCGTGCGCTCGAATAGCGCGACGCCCAAGGTTTCCTCGAGGTCCTGGATTTGCCGCGAAATGGCCGGCTGGGTCACGTGAAGTTGCTCGGAGGCGCCGCGCACGCTCGCGTGCTCCGCAACGGCGACGAAGTATCGGAGATGCCGGAGTTCCATGTCAGCAGAGTGGCAGGCTTATCGAACGGGATGCCGCATTGTGCCATTCGATCACGCCGCGGTTACTGCATTTTCATTGCGCCGCGAGCCACACCACCGTCAACGACCGCACGCCTTGCGCGCCGCGAATCAGCACGCCCTCGATATCCGCCGTCGCCGAAGGTCCGGTGACGAGCGCCGCATAACGGGCGTCACGAAAATCATCGCGCCGGTACACGTCCTGCAAGCCGTCGATCAATTGCGCCGGGTCGAGCAGCACGACCAGATGCTGCACGATGTAGCCCAGCGCGTTGACCACATACTCGCGTTCGCTGAACCACACCGAGCCGGTTTCCGCAACGCCGAAGCGTGCCCGCACCACGCCGACGTCGATGTCCTGCAACGAGGCGGGTTCCGTATCGGCTGAGAGCGCGCGCGTGCCTGGCACTTCGGCAGTCGCCGAAGCCACCGATGCCACCGCACCAAAGCGCTCGCGAATCAGCCCGCTCACATCGGCTGCGGAACTGGCTTCGACGCAGGCGCCGCCCATTGCCTGCAAGGCCGCCGTGAAGCGCGCGCGCAGATCGCCTCCTGCCGAGTCGAACAGCGGCACTTCGGGTCGTGGCCGCGACGGCGGCTGCGCCTGCCGCACCTTGTCCAGAAAAGCCTCACGCGTTGCCATTGTCGCCTCCACGATTCTTCTTGTACCAGGCGTGGAAGGTCAGCTTGGGCGCCTCGGGCAACTCGCGCTGCTTGCCCCAGATATTGAGCGGGTTATACAGCACGAAGTTCGGCAGCCGCCGCAGCGCGCTACCCATCGACGACACCGTCGCGCGATACAAGGTCGGACTCGCCAGCAAACGCCCCGCCATTTTCAGCACTTCCTGCTTCACGAACGGCACTTCATGACGCTCGGCGATCACCGTGCGCCACTTGTAGATCTGCTCGTGGATATTGATCTTCACCGGACACACGTTGGTGCAACTGCCATTGAGCGTCGACGCGAACGGCAACGCGCTATAGCGCTTCAGATCGAAGGTCGGATTGATGATCGCGCCGATCGGCCCCGAGTACGTGCCGCCATACGACAGCCCGCCGCTGCGCCGGTACACGGGACACGTATTCATGCAGGCGCCGCAGCGAATGCATTTGAGCGAGTACCAGAAGTCCTCCATCGCGAGCCGCTCCGAGCGGCCGTGATCGACGAGGATGAAATGCATCTCCGTGCCTGGACGCGGCGCGCGGAAATGCGAGGTGTATTGCGTGATCGGCGAGCCGAGCGCGCTGCGCGACAGCATGCGGATGAACACGCCGAGGTCCGACACCTTCGGAATCAGCTTCTCTATACCGATCGACGCGATATGCAAAGGCGGCACGTTCGCCGACAGATCCGCATTGCCTTCGTTCGTACACACCACGACCGTGCCGGTCTCCGCCACCGCGAAATTACAGCCGGTCATGCCGGCCGTTTTCTCGCGCACGAAGTACGGCCGCGTGTTCATGCGCTGGCTTTCCGCGAGGTAGTGAATGTCGCTATTCTTCGGATCGGTGCCGATGGTGCGGCCGAACAGTTCGGCGACATCGGCGCGCAGTTTATGCACCGCCGGCACCACCATGTGGCTCGGGTCCTGATGATCGAGTTGTTGGATGCGTTCGCCCAGATCCGTTTCCATCACCGTGATGCCGCGCGGTTCGAGATACTCGCGCATCTTGCATTCGTCGGTGAGCATCGACTTGCTTTTGACGAGCGTGGTCATGCCGCGTTCCGACATGATCTGGTGCACGAGCGCGTTGTGCTCTTCGGCGGTGGCGGCCCAATGGACCGTCACGCCGTTGGCCTCGGCCGCCGCCGCGAACTGTTCGAGATATGCGGACAGATTAGACAGCGTATGTTCCTTGATACCCGATGCGAGTTCGCGCATCGTCTCCCATTCAGCAATGCCGTGCGCCTGCACATCGCGCTTCTCACGCAAATCCCACAGACGCTTGTCGTGAAACGCCACATGCTCCGTCTTGCTGATAAAAGCGCCCGCGGCTTTCGCGTGATCGATCCGGTTGCTCATACGCGTGCTCCATTGAGGACCTGCGCGATATGGATGAAACGCGCGTCGGCTTTCATGCGTTCCGCGCAGCCTTGCTGATGCATGAGGCACGACATGTCGCCCGACACGATGTATTCGGCGCCCGCGTTCAGATGATCGCGCACCTTGTCCTGTCCCATGCGCACGGACACCGGCTCTTCGGTGACGGAGAAGGTGCCGCCGAAACCGCAACATTCGTCAGGCCGCGCCAGCTTGACGAACTCGATGCCCTTCACGCCTTCGAGCAAGGTGCGCGGCTTCGAAAACGGCGTGCCCGCCACTTCCGAAATCGACGCTTCCTTCAGATGCCGCAACGCGCTGCAACTGTTATGCAAGCCTACGCGATGCGGAAACTCGGCCCAGGGAAATTCACGCGCGCCGACCACGTCGTGCAGAAACTCGACGAGTTCGTAAGCGTTCGCGCGGACCTGCTTCACTTCGTCGGTTTGTTCGAGCGCGGTCAGATGCTCGCGCACGTGGTGGATGCAACTCGCCGACGGCCCGACGATGTAGTCGTAGCCCGCGAAGTTGCGCGCGAACACACGCTCGGTGCCGGCTGCCTCGGCATGCGCGCCGCTGTTGGCCATCGGCTGGCCGCAGCAGGTTTGCTCCTGCGGATAGTCGACCTCGATGCCGAAACGTTCGAGCAATTCGAGCGTGGCGATCCCCACTTCGGGATAGAACGCGTCGATGAAGCACGGGATGAACAGGGCGACTTTCATAAGCTTATTGAAAAGAAAAATGGCAGCCGGCGACCACCTACTCTACTGCGGAATCGCGCCGGGGAACCAGTACGGCGTCGCGGCGGCATGGATCGACCTTGACAAGGTTTTCGTCGTTCCAGTCAGACTGGTAAGGTTGGTCTGACCAAGAATATAAGGGAAGTTGTGAGAGGGTGTCAATCGCGGGATCGCGACGGATTAGCGGCGATCAGGAACGATAAGGCCGCGCCGTGCGCGCAAGCATCCGCGGCAATGAACCAGCACTGAAGGGGATTTAAAGCGAAAGATTGAAACCGCGACCACGTGGGCGCCAGGCTAGCGTCCAGACAGCATTCAAGCGCTTACGCAATCAAGAAACCGCACTCGACGAAGGCTTCGCCGCGTCTTCCTTGTAGATCTCGCGCACGAAAGTCAAATGACGCTCGGCGGCCTTGCGCGCCTTTTGCGCGTCGCGCGCCATGACGGCGTCGTAGATGGCCTGATGCTGACTCATCAACTGCTTTTCCATCGCGTCGTCGTAATCGATCAGCCGATGGTACTGGCGCATGCCTTCGCGAATCAGCGTATGGATGCCGTGCATCACATGCGCGAGCGCGATGTTGTGCGTGGAGTCGGCGATCGCGAGGTGAAATGCGGCGTCCAGTTCCGCGAGGTTCACGCGATCCTGCGACTGCGAGCCGGCCTTCAATGCTTCGAACGCCACGCTGATCTTTTTCAGGTCGGCGGCCGTGGCGCGCTCGGCGGCATACACCGTCGAAATCGATTCGAGCCCCTGGCGCAATTCCAGAATATCGGCACTGGTACGTGGATTTTGCAGCAGCAGCTCGGCAAGCGGCTTGGAGATGATCGGCGCCGTGACGTCGACCACCGTGAAACCGCCGCGCCCGGAGGTCTCGATGTAGCCGTCCGCTTCCAGCCTGATCAGCGCCTCGCGCAACGACGGCCGCGACACGCCGAGCTGCGTCGCCAGATCGCGCTCGGCCGGCAAGCGGTCGCCGGGCATCAGCGTGCCGTCCGAGATCAGTTGCTTGATCTGGTCGGACACCACGTCGGACAACCGTTTGCGTGTGAAGGACTGGATCGGGAGAAATGGCATGGGCAGCGGTGAGTGAAGCCGGTTGAGCGAGCGGTTTTCAGGCGGTGGAAGCGTCCAGGCGCGGTGCGCTGAAACGTTGCAGTCATACCGCGACGTTGCAACGAATTATACCGTTCAACCGAACACGCCGAATCCGCTTGTAAGGCAAGCCCCGACCGCCGCGCGAGTTCTTCAGAGCCAGCTAGCGCGCCCCCGCCGCATAGAAACTCGCCAGATCGCGCTTGAGCGTATGCAATGCCGCGTCGTCGAGATAGATCATGTGACCGGTCGGGTAGTAGGCAATTCGCACATTGGCGCGCAGCGGCCCATCCACGCCAAGATGCGCAAGCGCATATTCGGTCGCATAGAAAGGCGTGGCCAGATCGAAATAGCCGTTCACCGACATCACGCGCAAATGCGGATTCTGTCGCATCGCCTCGGCCAGATCACCCGCCGCGTATGGCACAGGCAGATGCTCGCCCCACCATTCGCGATGCTTCCAGTCCCACTGCGCCAACGCTTCGTCGTTGAAGACGCGGTAGCGCTCGGCCGGCGTGAAGTGCAGATCCTGAGCGAAATGCTGGTGCAGCGCCGCGTCGAAAGCACTCGAGACACTGCTTACCGACGCATCGTAATCGGGACGCTCGGATACGCTGTCGAAGTCGATGCCTTCGAAACGCGCATCGTAACGGCCGACGCTGCGCGCCTGATCGCGCAGCAATTCGCTGCGATAACGAGACGGATAGAGACGCAAGCGGCTGCGCTTCACATAGCCGACATCGAGGCCGGTGAACTGCGCGACGCGCGCCGCGATCGCGTCGCGCTCGGCGTCGGGCAGCGCATCACCTTGCGCGAGCGCCTGCGCATACGGGCCGCGCGCGAACGCGCGGGCTTCGTCGAGAAAGGCCGGCAGACTGGTCGGCTTCGGCACGATCTTGTCGTGATACCAGGCGATCGCCGCGAAACTCGGCAGATAGCTTTCGCTTTTGAAATCCGAGCCGGCCGAAAACGCGGCCGAGTCGAGCACCGACGACATCAGGATCACACCGTTGAGCGCGATATTGTTCTGCCCCAGTTGATACGCGAGCATCGCGGCGCGCGCGGTGCCATACGATTCGCCCAGCAGGTACTTGGGCGAATTCCAGCGCTGATTCACCGTCAGATAGCGGTCGATGAATTGCGAAAACGCGCCGAGATCCTTATCGACGCCCCAGAAGTCTTTGCCGGTGCCATGGCCGACCACCCTCGACAGGCCCGCGCCGACGGCGTCGATGAATACCAGGTCGGTCGTATCGAGCAGGCTGTCGGGATTGTCGGCGAGCGTGTAAGGCGCGGGCGGCGTGATGTCGGGACTCGCGGTGCGCACCCGCTTCGGTCCGAACGAGCCGATCATCAGGAACACGGTGCCGGCGCCGGGGCCGCCGTTAAACAGGAACGTGACCGGCCGCTTTTCCGGCGTTTTGCTAGCGACGGTGTAAGCGACATAAAAGACGCTCGCGTTGGCCTGCCCCGTCCTGTCGCGCAACAACAGGTTGCCGGCGGTGGCCGTGTAGTCGATCTTGCGGCCATCGAGCCGGATGGAATGCTGCGTGACCGACGAGGTTTCAGGCGGTACCGGAATCGCCGCCGGCTCAGGTTTCGCGTTGCGCTGCGCCGTGCTGCCCGATGCTTCGTTCTGCGTCGTCGCGGCGGGGCGTGGCTGGCGAGGCGTGCGCTGCGGCGGGGCTGCGTGCGACTCATCGAGCGGTTGGTCGTTCGCCTCCGCGCGTTGATTGGGCGTGCCGCTCACGATGCGTGGCGCGTCCGGCGCAGATGCCTCGACGTCCGTGCTTGCAGCGGCTTCCGGCGAATCGTCTGGTTCAGCCGCCGCGCACATCGTGCTGAACGTGGCGAGCGCGAGCAGCACGAGCGCCATCGCGACGAGCGCGGCCGCCATCGATCCTGCCATCAGTGATTGGCGCAACCAGAAGGTGAAGCGAAGGCCCATGAGTTTCCCGACCGAGAGTCGATAGGCGCCGAAGTCCGGAAGGTCAATGGTTAAGACGAACTCGGCGCTCGATTTTTGACGCAAGCATTTGCGGCGTCAATCGAAAACTGGCGAGGACGCGCACTCCTCCCATAGCGCATCGCTGCGTGACGCTAATCGAAAAGCAAACGAAATGTTGACGAAAGACTCAACGACGCGGCAATGCACCGACGAATACAGCGATCCGCTCGCACGCATCGATGAGGCGCGCTTCGTCGACGACGAATCCCAGCCGCACGAACCCATTCGCCGTCTCGCCGAAAGCGCTCGCGTCGAGCAGCGATACGCCCTGCGCGCGAAACAGTTGCCAGGTGAAATCGACCGTATCGAGGCCCGTGCCGCTCACGTCCATCATCATGAACATGCCCGCCTCGGGCAACAGGCACCGCAAGCCCGGCACACGATGCAAACGCTCGAATACCACGTCGCGCCGGCGCCGGTAGATCTCACGCATCTCGGCGGCGATCTGAGCCTTGTGCTGCAACGCCGTCAATGCGGCCTGCTGGATGAAGCCGGGCAAGCCGTACAGCATCGCAAGCGCGAGCCGCCCCATATGCTCGATCAGTTCGGTGGGCCCGATCGCCCAGCCCACGCGCCAACCCGCCATCGCATGCGATTTCGACAGACTGCCGAGCGTCACGGTGCGCTCCGCCATGCCGGGCAGCGCGGCAATGCTCACGTGCTCGCGTTCGAAGGTCAGCTCGGCGTAGACCTCGTCGGACAGCACCCATAGGTCGTGCTCGCAAGCGAGCCGCGCGATACGTTCGAGATCGGCGCGTTGCATGACCACGCCGGTCGGATTGCATGGCGTCGCGAAGAAAATGGCCTTGGTGCGCGACGTGACGGCCGCCTCCAACGCGTCGCAGTCGACGTGAAACGCCCGCGCCGCATCGACCGGCACCGTCACGAGCGTGGCGCCGGCCGCGCGCACGCAGGCCTCGTAGGTCAGATACATGGGCTCCGGGACGATCACTTCATCGCCCGCTTCGAGCAGACACAACGATGCGGCGAACACGCCGTTCTGCGCCCCCGCGGTCAGGATCACGTTGGCGGCGCTCGCGGCACAGCCGGTCATGCGCGTGTGTTCCGCGGCAATCGCCGCGCGCACCGGCTCGCGGCCGGACACGGCGCTGTAGTGCGTGTCGCCGCCGCGCAAGGCCTCGATTGCACGCTCGACGATCGGCGCGGGCGTGGCGAAATCGGGGTCCCCCACGCTCAGCACGATGACGTCTTCACCTCTCGCCTCCGCCTGTTGCGCGACACGATGGATTTCCCACGCGGAGGTGCGCCGGCCCTGCAAGCGTTCGACCAGATTCGAGTACTTCATTGACCCCACCCCGTTTCCCATGGACCCGCCAATGTAAAGGGGCACGCGCGAAACGTCCAGATACGAAAAAGCGCCACGCGAGCGAACAGCCTCGCGTGGCGCTTGAGCGTTGCCCCGTTTTAAGGGGCGGCGCGTTAAAGCTGGCGGCGCAACTCCGCCGGCGGTACCTTCATCAGGTGCCGGTATTTCGCCACGGTGCGGCGCGCCACCAGCACGCCCTGATCGGCGAGCATTTTGGCGAGCGTCACATCCGAGAGCGGATCGCGCGTGTTTTCCGCGGCGATCATTTCCTTGAGCAGCGCGCGCACGGCCGCGGCCGAACACGTACCGCCGCTTTCCGTGCCCAGTTCGCGCGGGAAGAAGTGCTTGAATTCGAAAATACCGCGCGGCGTGGCCATATATTTGTTGCCGGTGGCACGCGAGATGGTGGACTCGTGCAGGCCGAGTTCCTCGGCGACGTCGCGCAGCACCATCGGCTTGAGCGCGATTTCGCCGTACTGGAAGAAGGCCTTCTGATGCGCGACGATGCATTCGGCCACGCGCTGAATCGTGTCGAAGCGTTGCTGCGCGTTACGGATCAGCCAGCGTGCTTCCTGCAGTTGCTGCGCGAGCGGCGAACGGCTCGCGCCGGCCGACTGCGCGAACAGTTCCGCATACATGCGATGGATGCGCGCGCGCGGCTGCACCGCCGGGTTGATCGCTACGACCCACTTGTTGCGGACCTGACGCACGATCACGTCCGGCACCACGTAGTTGTCTTCGGTACGGCCGTAGCTGTTGCCCGGTTTCGGGTCGAGCTTGCGCACCAGCGCGCAGGCCACCCGCAATTCTTCGGCGCTGCAGCCGATCTGCTTTTGCAGTTCGGCCTGCTCGCGGCGCGCGAGCCGTTCCAGATGATGTTCGACGATTTGCCGCGCGACTTCGCGCCCCGGCGTGTCGGCGGGCAACGCGTTCACCTGCAGCGACAGGCACTCGGACAACGAACGCGCGCCCAGACCCGGCCGATCGAGCGATTGCACGAGACGCAGCGCCACCAGCAATTCTTCTTCGGTCAATTCGGGTTCGAGATCGACGCTGTCCGCGAGATCGGCGAGTTCCTGGCGCAGATAACCGTCGTCGTCGAGCGCCTCGATGATGAAGCGGGCCACCGCGCGGTCACGGTCGTCGAGTCGGTAAAGGCGCAGCGAATCGTGCAGTTGCTCGCGCAAGGTCGGCTGCGAGCGCGCCCATTCGGCCGGGTCGCTGCTGTCCGAGTCGCCGTTCTGGCGAGTCGAACTGCGGCTGCTGTAATCGCCGGAGAAATCGCCCGGCATGTCGTCCTGGCCCGCGCCTTCCAGCGTATCGTTGGCGCCGGATTCAGCCTGCACCGAATCGGGTTCGGCGTTTGCGACGGTGTCGGCGGCGGGCAGCGCGCCGCCGTCTTCGCCGGAGGTTGCGGTTGACAGCGCAACGTCTTCCGTCTCCGACGAGTCGTACTCGAGGAACGGATTGGTGTCGAGCGCCGTGCGCAACTCCTGCTGGAACTCCAGAGACGACAACTGCAACAGACGCACTGATTGCTGCAGACGCGGCGTGAGTGCGAGAGACTGCCTTGTGCGTAGTTCAATTGAAGGCATTGTAGTGAGGTCCCGTTAATAGCCGAAAAATGGTGAGTAACCTCCCAAGAGCAACTGTCGTACCAGCTCGCGCAACGCCCTGTTTTTTCTACGCTTTGCGTTTTCAGGCCCGCCAATTGCGCAGGCCGCCAGGCGCTTTTTTTACAAGCACCCGGCAAATTCCGGTCCCTCCCGCCGCGAGCCGCCGAGCGTGCCGCCCGCGCTTCGCGGCGGCCCATTCCTCAGCCTAAATACCTGTGTCGTAACGGCTTTCCTGCGACGGCAGTCTTTTGACGCCATGGCGGGCACACCGCTTGCGTCCAGGCACTATGTGGACGGACGCCGGTCTTTGCATGCAACGCGCAAGCGCAGCGGATGCAGACCGTCATTCGGTGTCGATAACGGGCCCTGACGGAACCGTAGCGGCAACGATCCCACGCGTGTCATCGGCGGTTCCGGCCGCGATCGACCGCAGGCAACAAGACCGCAATTTTCATCAACACCCGAAGGAGAAACCATGAAGACCATCCAACTTTTGAAGACCGCAGGTAGCATCGCTTGTGTCGCTTTCGCACTGAACGCGACCAACGTCATGGCGCAGAGCAGCGCTCCGTCGGCGGCGTCCGAAACCATCGGCCAGCACGTCGATGACGGCACCATCACCACCAAGGCCAAGGCAGACCTGCTGGCCGCGAAGAACGTCAAGTCGACGCACATCCACGTGAAGACCCGCAAGGGCGTGGTGTGGCTCACGGGTACGGTGCCTTCGGCCGACGACAAGGCAGCAGCCGGCGAAGTCGTAGAGGCAGTGAAGGGTGTCTCGAGCGTCAAGAACCATCTGAAGATCGCTGCTGAATAAGAGCGGCCGATCGACCCGGGAAGTGCCGGCTTCGGTTGGCGTTTCCTGGTGCTTCTGGTTCAGGAAACAGAAAAGCCATCCGCGTTGCGGATGGCTTTTTTATGTGCAATCGGCTGCCGAATTGAAGCCGGTCGCAGTTAAGGAAGAACAATAACCGGCGCCCTATCGAGCGCCGATTGCTCAGCCACTTTTAGCGCTTGGCCGCCGCATATTGATCGCGCAGATCACGCACGCGGTCATGATTCTGCAGCACGCCCTGGTACTGCCGCTCGACGATCGCCCGCACATCCGCCGGCAATTCCTTTTCGAGCGCATCGTGATAGCGCTTCTTCGCGACGTCCTCGCCCTTCTCGCACTCGGCCAGAATCTCGTGGTCACTGCGATCAGTCACGGCCGACTTCACGTCGACCCAGCCGCGATGCAGCGCGCCGCTCATGCTGCCGCCCGTTTCGGGCTTGCCGCCCAGCCCTTGAACCACGTCCTGCAGCTCACGCGCGCCGCGTGTGCAGTCTTCCGCACGCGACAGGAACAGCGTTTTCAGCTGCGCGTCGTGCGCATCTTCGGCTGCTTTGCGAAAGCCCTTCTCGCCGTCCTTCGACGTTTCGACCAGATCGTTCAGCACGGAAACAACGTTCGTAGCCATTCAATACCTCCAAGGGTTTCGTTAGTCATGGAATCCGTCGCCGGAGAATCGTCGCGCTGTTGCAAGGCGCTCGCCCTCCAACGATGGAGTTCATACATCTATTCGCACGAGGCGTGCCCGACGGCTATCGCCGTGGACGTATTGCGCGCTGCGTCGACGACGCACGTGCAATCTTGCCAACGCGCGTAAATGTTGCCCGCCGCGAAGCCTCGCGACCGCCCGCAAAGCCCCGCCCAGTGGGCATCCGCTCGATGGCACAGCGGTTGCTTTATATGCTCCGCCCCCAGCACGCGTGCAACGCAACAACACACTGCAAGACGTGCCAATGGATTGAAAACAATGGGCAGGCAACAACGACAGGGACTATCACTATGAAGATCAGGAGCGCAGAATTTCTGGCCGCCGTCGCGATCATCACCTCGGCCGCCGTGATGCAGATTCGAGAACATGTGCAAGTGCGGGAAGCGCCGTCCGCTAATGCTCAGGCAACGTCGCCCTCGTGTGGCGTTATGCATGATGGACTCGTGCCGGCTGCTTGCGAGCCGACGCGCGACGAGCGCCAGGTGGATCGCGCGCCGCAGCCGCAACGCAATGCGCCGCAAGTCTGGGTCTGAGCAGCGTGCTGATTGTTCGCAGGCACAAAAAACGGCCCGATTGATGTCGGGCCGTTCTGCTAGTGACCGCAGCGAAAACGCGCGTCAACTCAAGCGCTCCTCTCGCTGAACTCACTGAGCGGCACAGGTTGCTTCAACGGATCGAAATCGGCCCAGCGTCCCTGCTGCCAGCGTCCGCTTGCCCGCTCGATCGCCATGCCGCCTGCTTCGCGCAAAACGCGCGCGGCATCGAACTGATTATCCGGCGAGACGTGCACGGCCACGAGCACGCCGGAATCGCGCGTCTCCTCGTGGAATGCCGGACGATGGCCCGTATGGCCAGCGTCACGCGTTCGCGACATTGCCCCGACCAACGAGCCGACATACGCGCCGACGCCCGCGGCAATCAACGACACGATGATCGGCGCGGAGAACGCCGCGAAGATCCCGACGCCCACCACGGCGCCGACTACCGCCCCGATGGTGACGCCCATGCCGGCACCTTTGGGCGCATCCCTCGCGCCGGCATCAGTGCTGGTGTCGCCGCCGATCGGAAAACGCGCGTGCTGGCCACGCGGATTGACGAAGAACAGCGTGACGTCTTCCTCGACGAAACCTGCATTGAAGAGCTTTGCCGCCGCATCTTCAGCGGCGGGAAAAGTCGTAAAGCGTGCTGCGACGATGAGTGACATGAGGCCTCCTTGCATCGTTGGATAGCGTTTGCGGACCATGCCGCCGCATTTCGCCGCGCCGCACAGCGCGCGCAAGCGACGGCACGCGCCGGCACTACGCCGTGGTGCCGCGATCCGGTTCCATGCCTTCCACTCTGAACAGTCCGCTATGCAACACTACGCCTTCACCGTCGTTCTGGTCGAGTGCTTCTGCGCAAACCGAACGGATACGTTGACGGCCTTTGTCGAAGGCGGCCATCAGCGCGGCTTCCAGGGCGGAATCGGCGCCGAAATGATCCTCGAGCGCTTCGGCGGTAATCGTGCAGACGACCGGTTCGCCATCCACCCGCGCCATGAAGCGCACGGTCAGATTCGCTCCGTCGAAGACCGGCTTGTCGTCGGAAAAAGTGATCTGCATAAGGGAATCCTCATAGGCCGGTCGCGGCAGGATCGCGTTCATGGCGAACCCTTCATTGCGCCGGCGAGTTGCTGCGCCATCGCGAGATGATGTTTGATGGTCGGCAGCGCGTGCAGAGCCGCCGCCTTGAGTTGCGCATCGGTGCCGCTGGTGCTTTCCTGCTGGAACAGATCGACCGCTCGCTGATGCGCTTCCACTCCGATCTGCTCGACGTAGGCTTGATCGAATTCCTTGCCCTTGAGCGTCTGGAGTTTGCCGACCAGCGCGGAATCCGCCGACGGCGTCGACGTGAAGCCCTTCTTCGAGACGAGCGCCGCCATCGCGTGGGAGAGTTTCGTGTGGTCCGTAATCATCTGTTGCGCGAATTTCTTCACTTTTGGATCGCTGGAATTCTTCAGCGCGACCTTGCTGGCCGCGATTTCGGTGGCGTCGGCCTGCGAGGCGTCCTGCACGAATTGCTGATCCGCTGGCGAAAGCTTCGTGGCGCTGACCGGTGCATCGCTCGCCGGAGCGTCGCTGGCTTGCGCGTAGACCGCGCCGATGGACGCCGCGCTCAAACTCAGCGCGACAGTCATCGCTTGTAGGGAATACCGGAATTTCATGCACTTTCTCCCAGGTCGACGGATACACCGAAGCGGAACTGCTGACACCAGGCGCGGCTTTCATCCCATCCGCGCGCCGGGTTCATTACTCCGCTCATGCCGCCTTGCGCTTCGACAATTGCGCAACGAGCGTTCTGTTAAAAGCCGGCAGGTCGTCGGGTTTGCGGCTGCTAATCAGATTACCGTCCTCGACCACTTCCTGGTCCACCCACGTGCCGCCCGCATTGCGAATGTCGTCCTGCAAGCTCGGCCAACTCGTGAGTGTGCGGCCCTTGATGATGCCCGCCGACACCGGCAACCACCCCCCATGACAGATCACGGCGATCGGCTTCTTCGCGTTGTCGGCGGCTTTGACGAAAGCTTGTGCCTGCGGCAGCAGACGAATCGCGTCGCCGTTCACCACGCCGCCCGGCAACACCACGGCGTCATAGTCGTCGGCGCTTGCCTTGTCGAACGTCGCGTCCACCTCGACGGCGTCGCCTTTGTCCACGTGCTTGAAACCCTGGATCTTGCCGGGCTTGGCTGAAATGACGTGCACCGTTGCGCCTGCTTCAGCCAGTGCGCGTCTTGGCTCGATCAGTTCTGCCTGCTCGAAACCGTCCACCGCGAGTACCGCCACCTTGTAACCCTTCAGCGTGTCAGACATGCATACTCCCCTTCCTGTAGGTGCTGGACCGGGCTTGTCGCGACGCCCGACCTCATCATTAATGTCATTTCAGCAAAAGACGTGCCCACGCATTCGACCGCCTGCCCGAGCCATGCGCCCATCTCTGATCGCTGCCCGAAGCAGAATCAAAGACCTTGCGGGTCATCGTCGAGGCCATCATCGTCGTTAGCCAGCGGATCGATCACCCGGTCGGGCTCGATATCACCGTCCGGCACAAGCGTCGAATCACCGTCGGCAGCGGCGCGTTCGCCTGTGCCGGCACGATCCGTATCGCTGCCAAGTTCGGTGTCGCCGGTTTCGAGCGCGTGGTTGTCCAGTTCGGTATCCACGTCGAACTCATGACGCTTCGCACCGGCGACGTCGCTGCCGCTATCGGACGAATCGCTCGGACCGAGCGCGCCGGTCGTGCCGGCAGTTTGTTTGACGACCTGTTGCGGCTCTTCATCGGGATTCAGTGTGCTGCTCATCGCGCTCTCCTTGGTTCGTTCGTTCATTCAGTACCCGTAGCGAGAGTTCGCAAGGACTGTTCCGCTCGTTCACGAAGCAACCAGAAGCAACCAGCAGCAGCCATGCGCGCCACGCCGCAGGCAGTGCCAGGCATTGCCTTTGCTTGCAGGCACAGTCACCGGCGCAAAGCGCGCCCTCTGCTTGAAACTTCTACCTGCGACGATGGCTGCCACACCTACTTCGATTCAACGCCGCCCTGACCGCGCGGACGACGACAACGCGAAACAGCCCGCGCCGGCCGCCATGCCGCCGGGCTTGCGCCATGCCGACGATACGAAAGCCGGCATCACGCGTCAGCGTGAAAAGGACGGCTTCGCGTATTTCGATGTGGCGGGCAAACGCATCGACGATGAAGACGAAATCAAACGCATCAACGCGCTCGCGATTCCACCGGCTTATGAGGACGTGTGGATCTGCCCGGATGCGCGCGGCCATATCCAGGCGACCGGCCGCGACGCGCGCGGCCGCAAGCAATACCGCTATCACCCGCGCTGGCGTGAGACGCGCGATGCCGACAAATACGAACGCATGGCCGAGTTCGGCCGCGCGCTGCCGAAAATCCGCGCCCGCGTCGCGCGTGACCTCAACCTGCCGGGCATGCCGTGCGACAAAGTCATCGCCGCGATCGTGCAGTTGCTGGACACGACGCTGATCCGGATCGGCAGTGTCGAATACGCGCGCGACAATCAGTCGTACGGATTGACGACGCTGCGCAAGAAGCACGTGAAGATCGAAGCCGGCCAGTTGCGTTTCAGGTTTCGCGGCAAGAGCGGCATCGAACACGACGTGACGGTGAACAATTCACGCGTGAAGCGCATCGTGCGGCGCTGCGCCGAACTGCCGGGCCACGACCTGTTCCAGTACCTCGACGAAGACGGCACGCGCCGCACCGTCGGCTCCGCCGATATCAACGACTATCTGCGCCGCGCGAGCGGTGCGGATTTCACGGCCAAGGACTATCGCACGTGGGCCGGCAGCGTCTATGCGTTTGCCGCGTTGCGCCGCTTGATGTGCAGCAGCGCGGCGGAAGCGCGCCGTCATATCGTCGCGACCGTGAAGGATGTGGCGGCGTTACTGCGCAATACGCCGGCCGTGTGCAAGCGTTGCTACATTCATCCCGCGGTGATCAGCTCATTCGAAGCGGACGAATTGCAGAGCCTCGCGCCCGCTCAACCGCGCCGCGGGCTGAGAGTGGACGAGGTCGCGTTTGCCGCGCTGCTTGCGCAAGCCGAGAAACGCGCGGCGAAGCTCGCGCGGCAGGCCGGCGCGAAGGGGCGCAAGGCGCGCGAATCGGCGGTGGCCGACAGCATCGGCGATTCGATCACTAGCCTGCTGAAGAAGTCGCGTGTGGTGCGTAAAGCAGCGGCGGCAAAGGCCGATGCAAAGGCTGGTGCGCAAGGAACCCGGCGCGCGACTGCATCTCGGGTTGCAGGCGTGGGGGGGGCGGGGGGGGGGCGGCCCCGCCAACACCCCCC